>JBBQPW010000006.1:0-24845 GCA_038216845.1 Gaiellales bacterium
GCTGCTGGCGATCACGACAACCGGCAAAGTCGTCCTGCTCGTCGTCGCCGGGACGTTCATCGCCTTCTCGCTCCTCGTCTCGATGGTCATCCCACGTCGGCGGCCGGGGTTTCCGGGGACGAACCTGCCCGCCTTCGTCGCCACGTGCGTCCTGCTGTTCGGCGCCCAGATCGCCGCTGTTTTCTGGGTGACCGGGACTCAGGAGGTCGAGGCCGAGGCAGCAGTCGAGCCGACGACTCCCGAGTCGACGACAGAGACGCCCACGCCCACGCCGACGTCGACGTCGGCGACCACGAGCGAGTCGGTGCCGACGACCTCTCCCGCTGGTAATGCGGGCGACGCGGCGGCGGGCAAGGCCGTGTTCGCCGGCAGCGCGGGCTGCACCGGCTGCCACACGCTGAAAGACGCGGGAGCGAGCGGTACCATCGGCCCGAACCTCGACGACGCGAAGCCGCCCTACTCGCTCGTGATTGACCGGGTCACGCATGGCAAGGGCGTGATGCCGTCGTTCTCCGACAGGCTGAGCGCCACGGACATCGAGAACGTCGCCAAGTACGTCTCGACTGTTGCCGGCACGTAGGACGGTCGGCATCCATCTACGCGAACAGGCCCCGGAGGGCCTGCCCGCACGGAGAGGGCGGGATTTGAACCCGCGACGCACCTTTCAGCACGTACGCGATTTCCAGTCGCGCTCCTTAGGCCGCTCGGACACCTCTCCAAGCGGTCTCGAAGGGTAGCCGCCGTGCCTCTCGCTCGCCGCGGGACGCGGACACGAGGTGAGCGTGAGCAGGGAGGAGACCCAGCGGCCCGAACTTGGAACCGGCAGGTCCTCGTCCCGGATGCCGATGTACCCAATGCCGATGTACCCAAAGCCGATGTTTTCAGAGCCGATCTCTCCCGAGCTTGTTCTCGTTTCGCCGGAACTCGCGGCAATCGCGCGCGCCGGCCTACCGGATCGCCCCTGGGAACAGTTCCTCCCGCCAGTAGGCGCCGTCACGCCGCTTCGCCCCCCGGCGATCGCCGAACCGCCTGCCGGAGCCGAGCCGGAGTCGGCCGGCGCATCGGTGGCATCGCAGCACCCGAGCCGTCGCCGTCCGCGAGTCCCTGTGGGCGCGATTCTCCTCGTCGCGTTTGTCGGCCTCGTGGTTGCAGGAAGCGTGCTGCCGGAGCGCGACGCTCCAACGCTCGGGCCACCGCCCGCGCGGGCGAATGGGCTGTCTGTGCCTTCGGCGACGCCACCGACACCGACGACACCGACGACACCGGCGTCCCCTGCGACACCGGCAACGACGCCGACGACACCGGTGTCCCGTACGACGAGGCCGACAACGACACCGACGGCACCGACGAAACCGACGGCACCGACGCCACGAACCGTTCACCCGCGTCCCGCACCACTGTCACCGAAGGTGAAGGTCGTCCGTCGCGCTCCCGTGTCTGGCGGCTATGTCCTCGCGCGAGGCTTCGGCCGACTCCGGGTCGGAGCGGATGCCCGGTCGATCCTCGAGCTAAACGTGGACATCGGCTGCCGCGGCGAGGTCGTGCTCCGGCGGGTCGGCATCTCGCCGGCTGGACGATTCAGCGTCCGCCGTGTTGTGCGCCGGCCGGTTCGCACGACGGTCTCCGTCACCGGCGTCTTCACCCTTGCCGGAAGGGTCCACGGGACGATGCGCGTGACCACGCCGGGCTGCGCGAGCGGGCCGATCGTCTTCACAGGTCGTCTCAGCTAAGAGGCTTGATGTGAAATAGGTTGGGCCAGCGGATGCCGCCCAAGCGGCGCGGCGCCTGGCCGTCTTGTCGCCCTTGCACCGGCCTGCGCTGTGGCCGCTAAGCCGCCCATGCTTGGCCTGGCCCGGAACGGCTCCACAGGGGCCTCTATTTTACATCAAGCCTCTACTAGAAGCGGCGCTCTTCGTCAGGCAGGCCGGGCAGTACGGGTGAAGCTCGCCCATGGTGTCGAGGATGTAGCGCCAGCCCTCCTTCTCGGCTTGCGCCTCGTCCCGCGAGGCACGACCGCAGTCCGAGCAGGTCGCCCACCACGGCACGAGCCGGAGGGCCGACGCGCATTCGAGGCAGTAGACCCCTTCAAAGTTCCCCGGGGCGACGCGAACCGTCCAACCGGTGTCACGCATGCCGCTCGCCGCGGCCGCGCGGCCGCAGCCGTCGCAGGCCTCGGGAACTCCCCCCTCGTAGACTCCCGGATCAGCCACCCCGGCAGACAGTAAGCGGGGTCAGGCCGTTTGGCTACCCCTCTGCGGCCTGTCCTCTCGAGCGACCCGTTCGGCGGCTTCCGGCGAGGTCAGCACCTCGTGGATCTCGAAGCTGACGATGTCGCTCCAGTTCGCCATCCACTCGTCGAGCATGCTTCGATGGGCGCACTCCATCGCCTGGTAGCAGCGCGTCAAATCGGTCGTGACCCAGCTGCCGAGATACTCGAGACCCGCCGGCGCCAGACGACCTTGCTCGCCGAAGCGGCGATAGACCGGTTCCGGATCACCACCGGCGAAATGCTCGACGACGAGGAAAAGCATGGGCTAGCGCACGAGACCGCGCGCCGCGACCTCGATGATGCCGCGACCTCGATGATGTGGTCCACGACCCCGCTTCGCACGGCGAGCATACCGAGCCATTCGAGGAGCGGCCGCTGCCCGCTTGCGAGAGGGTCGAAGCGCGCATCGGGAGATTCGAAGCCTCGCAACGTGAAACTCGCGAATAGCGACTCATCGACGTGCGGTGGAAATCGCCAGAGCACGAGCCTTGTTCCGAGGTAGACGAGGCCGATTCCCAATGCGTCCGCGACGTCCAAACGGCGGGCGCTATTCATGACTCCTGGCACGAAGCGAGAAACCCACTCTCTGGTGTGACTCGGTTAGAGCACATGGACAACCTTCGGCTTCCCTCACGGGGAGATCGTAAAGGGACAAGTCCGAAGAGCAAAGAAGACGCAAATGACCCGTCGCGCAAATGACCGGGGTCAGGTCTTGCAATCCGACATCGCCGGGCTCTTGAGCTCCATGATCGACACACTCTCGCGTGAATGTTGGAACGCAAGATCTGACCCCGCTCACTCGTTGATTTCACTCCGATCCGGCAGACGAGGAAGACCTGACCCGGTGGTGCTAACTGGACTCTCCCGGTCGACGTGAACTGGTAAGAACGTCGTGTGGCGCTAGTCGACCTCCGCGATCGACACGACGAGGCGGGTGTGCGCAAGCTGCTCGCCTGGGCCTCAAGGTCACCAGCGGCACGAGAGTCCGCGCGCAGGCGCTACGCGAACCGCGAGTGGACGCTGATCGGCTGGAGCGAGTTCGACGAACTCGTCGGCTGCGTCGGAGTCGAGCGGGTCTCCGAGTCTGAGGTCGTCTTGCACACGGTGGCGGTCGCCGAACATCGTCGACGCCAGGGTCACGGGAGGGCAATGGTCGACGCTGTTGCAGACGTTGTGCTCGCGGAGACAATCGTTGTCGAGACAAGCCGGGACGGACTCGCCTTCTTCGAATGTTGCGGGTTCACGACCGCCAACGTTCGCGACGAAGGTGACAGAGTCCGGTGTATTCGCGTGATACAACCGGCTGAGGCTAAGAGCGGTGCGCGGACGTTCACACTCGTCGAGTTGGAACAACGCTTTCCGGGTCTCCTGGGCCTGCGACACCTCCGAAGGGCCAGACGAGTGGACAGCCACGAACCCCGCCCATGGCCAATGCGGCGTAACGGCTCTCGTTATCCGCGACCTACTCGGCGGCGAGATCCTCGCAGCAAACGTGTTGCTGAACGGCAAGCGAGTCGATCGCCACGCCTGGAACCGTCTCCCGTCCGGCCTCGAGATCGATCTGACGCGTGATCAGTTCCGTAACGGAGAGGTCTTTGAACCCTCCCATCCGGAGGAGCCGATCATCACGCTCCGGAATCCCGAGCGGTATGAATTCTTGGGCGCAAGAGTCCGGCGAGCGCTCGATCAGTCTCCACCCAACTAGTCTCGGGGACTCGCTACCGTCGAGCTTGCCGGAGGTGCCCGCGAAGTAAGCGCTCTCGCACGTTGGCGTTCGGCTCGCCGCCCCCGGCCCCCGGTGTCAGATACTTGCCGACTGCTCCATTAGATGCTCTGCAAGCTTCATCGCTTCGTCCCGCGTCATATGCAGCAAGGTCTCATGCTCGGGCGGAGCCGTGAGTACGAGTTGGATGTCACGCGTCGGTCCCTCCGGTGACTGCCCGTCAACGATTGCGACCGACCAACCTTCAGCACGGTACTGCTCCATTTCATCCTCCTCGGTAGAAAAAATAGGTAGAAAACCGCTGCGCCCCCGACCCCCGACACAACGGAGACCGAGGGCGCGTTTCCCGCTTGCCTACACGGCCCTAGTGGAACAACGTTCGAACCCCGGGCAGTGGTGGAGACTCGCGAACCTTCTCCAGCGTGACTCATGAGGATTGTCGGCGGTTGGAGTTCGCACCCGCGGTAGCAGATAGTTATTGATTGCCTCGTCAGCCAATTCTCGGCCGGACTTGTTGTGCATGCAGACACCCTTGCGTTGAGAGTAGACCTCATCTCCCCAGCCCTCGAAATAGAAGTCCATCGCACGCCGACAAGTGGGTCTGGGCGTAGGCACCCTGGCGGTTTGCCTTCGAGTCCTCGAGCCACGCGGCGCGTGCCCCAGGGCGGAGCAGTCCGTGGACGATGGGCGCGGCGAGATAGGAAAGATTATGGCGCAGTACGCCGTAACGATGGCCGTCGACCGGGTCGGCTCCGGGAACTGATCCAACAGGACGGCTGCTCGCGGCTGTTTCGCCGGTCCAAGGTTGCGGCGATTGGTCGATGAGTCTCGAGCCTTCGCGCTCGAGTCGCGACTCGAGCTGTCGCTGCCGTGGGTCATGGGCTCGGTGTCTTCGCGGACGACGTCGCGAGGTAATAGAGGATGACGTCTGCAGCGACGTCTCGTGTGAGTGCCAGCCCGGAGATGGGCTGGTTCGCCGTGTCTTGCCAGGGTGTTCCGTTCGTAAGCCGAGGATGGAGGACGACTGTCCGTACACCGAGCTCGCGGAGTGCGGTGACGGACGCCGCATCGGGGAAGTTCTCGAGAGTCGTGTGGAGTTGTGTGAGCGTGGCGGGCTCGAAGGCGCCGGAGCCATTTACGATCGTTGGGAAGCCCACTATCGACCAGTAGCTGTAGCGGGAGCCTTTGTCGAAATCGAGCGGGAGATGCAGTTGGGGGGCCACGGCACGCTTCTGACCCCGTGGGATAGGCGGAACGCTCGGATGGGGAAGCGGCCCGAGCCCCTCGAGGAGGATCGCTCCGACGAACACGGCTGCTAGCGCAGCTCCCAGAACACGTCTCGGCGGCCGGCCTGAGAGAACGAGTCGTTGCACATGATCGTGGGCGACACAGAGTCCTGCTGCCGCGAACAATGCCAAACCGAGTGATGTCAGTGTGTTGATTCGGCCGGGTGTGCGCACGGCATCCCAGCCAGGCGCGAAGTCGTAGAGAAAACGGTACGGGGTGAGGTACTTCGACGGACCCGACACGTCTCGAATGCCGAGGGAAAGAACAGCACCAACGACCACTCCGGTCGCGACGCCAATGCGAAGCCGCCTCGAGTAGACGGAGCCGCAGAGGCCGACGAATGCGAGCAGCGACACCGTCACGCCGGGAAACAGGGTCTGCTCTGGACCGAGGCCGCTCGGATCGCGAACACTGGCGGTCGGATCGGCCCAGGCGAAGCTCTCATGGGGGGCAGCCAGGAAACCCTTCAGCGGGGGCGAGAAGCTGGCTACCTGAGCAGGCGTCCGCTGTGCCTCGGGATGCGCATGGATAACGCGGAGGTACGGCAGCGCCTGCATGACCGACAGGAGGACGAAGACGGCGATGCCGATCGCCGTCGCGTACCCCAGACCTCGGTCGAGCGGAGATCGCGCGCCCCTCCACCAGTTGGCAGCGCAGATTGGGACGAGCGCGGCAAGGAGGTAGGCCAGTTGGAGCCCCAGCGTAAACCCGAGCGTCATCTGCCAGGCTGCGACGAACCATCCGCAGCAGACGAGGCGCCCGCTCCGGTGTCGATATCCCCGCACGAGGAAAAAGAGCGCCAGCGGGATGCCGCCGCTCGAGATGACCTGGAGATGGCCATTCTGCCCAAGCCGCCACGGCGCATAGGCGAAGGCCACGCCAGCGACGATCCCTCCGAGCCTGCCCGCGCCCAGCTCGCGGGCTAGCAGGTACGCGCCCACGAACGCGACCGCGTACGCGCCGAGGAAAAGGAGGTTGTACACGATGAGCGCCGCGTGCGCGTCCCGTTGCGCCAGCAAGCCTGCTGGCGCGTAGCCGACGAGTGCATCCGAGAAGGCGAGGCTGTCGCTGAGCGGCCAGAAGACGTTGGACTGGAACAGGTGCAGCGGCTGGTGAACGAGCGCATGGCCGACCCACGCGACCTGCCACGCCTCGAAGAGCGGGTCGCCTACGTCCTGGCCGATGTCACTCCCGAGATGGAGCGCGAGCGGCCACGTCATTACGACTGCTAAGAGGACAGCCCCGAAAGGCAACGCCACGATCTCGAACGCGCGCGCGCGTCTTGGCAGGTCGGGCACGACGCAATTAGATCGACTCCGCACGACGGTAAGCCCGGACGTCACGTGCTAGTCGCAACGAATCGCTTCGGTCGCGGTCCGTTCACCCGAGCCTGGGAGGACGGTGTCGCGCTCGGCGCCCACGCCGCCGCCGACTGGCTTACGCGAATTGCTCACGAACAAGAGGCGCGCTGGGAATGCCCATTGCTGCGCATCTCGGCGGTGTCCGGTTCCAGCCGACAATCCCGTCCAGCCGACAATCCCGTCCAGGCGAGGCGGGAAGGGAACCTTCACCCCGGCCCGACGCGTTCAGCTGCATGCCACCGGTCAGGCAGGCCCGATCTTGGGCTGGCCCACTAAACGGCCTTGCTGCGGTTCTGGAGCGGAGAGGGAGGGATTTGAACCCTCGAGGAGCCTAACGACCCCTAACGGTTTTCGAGACTGACCGCATTCGGCTTAGCCATGCAGGCGAGCCGCCCTGCGCGGCAGTTTGCGCGGCAGCGAGGTACTCGTCGACCCTTGCGACCGCCGTCGCGGCGTGGTCGACCATCAGGTGCCCGTAGCGGTCGAGAGTGATCGCGATCGACGCATGCCCCATGTACGACGAGATCGCCTTCACGTTCACGTCGGCTGCGATGAGGATCGAGGCGAACGTGTGGCGCGCCTCGTGCGGGCCGAGCGGCTCCAGGAGCGGCAGCTCCTCGCGCGCCCCGCGGACCAACAGACACACCCACGCCCGTCTTCGAGACGTTCAGGCGCACGCCGGGAACGACCTGGAACGACTTTCTCAGCCGAAGGCTCATGTCGGCACCCCAAGCCTCAGTGGGATGCTCTAACGCGGTTACGCCGGACTCTATAGCGGCCCGGCCTACTGACATCTACGTACCGATCGGCACCCCGCGACCCATGGGCCACGTGACGAGCGAGAACGAGAGGCGGTCGTACTCCGGATACCGCAGATCACCCGCGACGGTCACGCCAGCGGCTTCCATCGCTTGCAGGAGCTTCGGGCGCGGGCCTGGCACCCGCCGCTTCGACCCGGGCACGTAGTAGATCTCCTCCCCGTCGCTGGCGGCTCGTACCTCGTCGATCGTCCACGTCTTGAAGTGCCGATCGGGGAGCGGCTCCACCCGGTCGAGGGTAGCGGCCGGAACGTCGCGGTCGTCAGAGGTAGGCACGCGGCCTAGAGAGTGAGCTTGCAGAACGCGATTCCGTGCCGCACCCGTTCCACGATCAGGGACGCGCCGTCAATCGCGATCATCTGCCCCGGCGGGAGGGGCGTCTCCGACTGGTAGGTCTTCATGACCTGCCGCCCACTCGCGCTGTACTCGACCCGGTAGACGAGCAGATCGCCCAAGAGACGGGTGATCCTAACCTGGCCGCACGTCAGCCTAGACCTGCGTCCCCCACAGTGGGTGACGACCCATCCCACCGGACATCACCCTTTTGGGGCTGTCGTCCCAGACGGCGTATGGCGATACGAAACGTTATGAGACGCATGCACGGGCTGCGGCCACGGCTCGCCCACGACGAGGGGGGCTTCACCCTGATCGAGTTGCTCGTCGTGCTGGTGATCATCGGCATCCTGCTGGCAATCGCCGTTCCCTCCTACCTCGGCTTCAAGGCCCGGGCCAACAAGTCGGCCGCCAAGGCCAACGTCCGCGCCGCGATCCCCGCCGTCGAGGCCTTCTACTCCGACAACGGCGGCTACGTCGGCGCGACCGTGGCGAAGCTCAAGGCGTCCTATGACGCTGGCATCTCGCTCTCCACGATCAAGAGTGCGAGCGCCACCGGCTACTGCGCCCAGGCGGTGTCCGGCAGCCTGACCGCTCACCGCACCGGCCCGTCCGGCGCGATCACCCTCACCGGCGCCTGCTAGAGCGGCACAAGCAGGTCAACAAGTAGCCGGACACCCCACCGCGCTCTTGGACACCCGACGCCAGCCGCCAGGCGTGTCCCCGTCGTCGGCCTACGATCCGACACGGGTGAAGCATCCCACCTGCCGCCCGTTCTGCGAGCCACCGCTTGTATCGCCGCGCTCGACCCGCGAGACTCGCGCCGTGCACGACGGGTCGCAGGAGCGAGTGGAGAAGGCGGCGGCTCGGGTTCTTGGAGGTGGAGATCCCGAGACGATCAGTGACGTACGGCCCGAGTCCGTCGCACGGATCGTCAGGGAGTGGCTCGCCAGCAACGCGCAAGACCCTGATGCGCTCATCGTCACTCCGGGCCCGCTCGGTACCCGGATCGAGCGAACCTGGTGAGCGTCCGGATTCCGCTCGGCGCACTCCGGGCAGTACGGCAGCAGATCGCCCGTCCCGTAGGACCCAAGAGTCAATCCCAAGCCTTCTTGCAGTCGCGAGGCACGTAGCCCGAACTAGACACACTTGTCACGAGCACCGTAGGGTTCGCCGAGCGAAGGGGTCGCGTTCGTGCCTCTGCGACGCCAGCGTTCTCTTCCTCGCATCCAGTCGGCGCAGGCCCGACTGATCCACCGAGGTACGGAGAAGGAGTTTCTATGAGTCGAACCCGCTTGGCGCTGCTCGCCGCGGTCGCCTTGGCCCTTGCCCTCGCCGTTCCAGCACTGGCGGCGTCCCCGCTGACGCCCTTCGTGTTGACGAAGACGTGCGCGGGCCCTGTCTGCTTTGTGGATTCGTCGCCTCTCGCGGCGATCCCAGCAGGCACCGAGATCGACTATCTCGGCCCAGTACGGAGTTCCCGTGCTGAGCAGCCGGGGGGACAGCAACCGGGAATTGCACCTGGGCACTCACTCCCAGCGGCACCCGCACCATCGAGCAAGGCACCGGAACGCTGGCCCGGGTTCCACGCCACCGTGGCCGTCACCTCCACGGACTTCGTCCACTTCACCTGGACGGGGACATACCGGCAATAAGCTCCACATAGGAAGGCCCGCCCCGGCGGGCCTTCCTACTTCCCGGCCCCGAACTCGCGCTCTTGCGCACTCCGGGCAGTACGGGATGGATAGCGTTCTGCTCACAGCTTTCTTACACCTGTCGCGCAAGTTCTGAGGGCTGTTCGCGTCTTATAGGAGTGCGAGCGTAATCCGAGGGAATTGGAGTCGGGATGAAGCGAATACTGTTGGGAATCGCGGTGACGGCTCTCCTGCTCGTGCCGGTGGCTCTCGCCGACGATCCGGGTGGTTCGACGGTATCCGCGGCCTGCAAGGCTTTGCAGAAGACCGCACCGGACATGTTCGGACAAGGCAAGACGTACCGCAACCTGGGCGCGTGCGTCTCGGCGATGTCGAAGCAGGCAGGTCAGCACGCAACGAACGCGGCCAAGGCGTGCAAGGCCGAGCAGGCTGACGCGACCTTCGCAAGCGGTCATGGCGGCAAGTCATTCAACGGCTTCTACGGCACGTCCGGCGGCAACGGCAACGGTAAGGGCAACGGAAATGCGTTTGGCAAGTGTGTTTCCTCGAAGGCGGGGAAGGCGACTGCTGAACAAGAGTCCGGCGAGTTGAATTCCGCCAAGCAGTGCAAGACGGAGCGAGCGGACAGCAGCTTCGCGGCCAGCCATGGCGGTAAGTCGTTCGGTGACTTCTACGGCACGAACGCAAACAAGAAGAACGCGTTCGGCAAGTGCGTCTCGACGAAGGCCAAGGCCAAGACGAAGACCGAGACGGAGTCGAGCTAGGAGTCTCCCTCCTGCGAACGATGCCGAGCGACTGCCGCCCCTGCTGAGGGGGCCGAGGCGGTGGTCGCTCAGCACTGAGCGCTTGTAGGTCCTGACTTCCGCCTCGCTCGGGGCAGGCTCGTTCCAAAGAGCTTCGGCCGGGTGCCGATACCGAGGTGGCGGGCAGCCGCGGGGAGAGGGGGAAAACCTCCCCGTCCCATAGGAGTGGCTGCCCGCCGCTAATCCTCTTCTACGCCCGCCTCCTGGCTCCCGCCCGACAACTATCCCGTCCCGAACTCCCGCGCGGCGCACTCCGGGCAGTACGGCAGCAGATCGTCCGTCCCGTCCCCGACCAGTTACGTCCACTTCTCGGCGATCACCTCGAACTCGTCGACGACGCGACCGCACTCCGAGCACGCGACGTGTCCGGGTTCGTCGGGATCGACGGTGTCCACGCGTCGGAGTCTTGCACCTTCGCGCCGTGTCTTTTCCGCGGGTAACGGCGTCGCCTTGGGATACTCCCGCTCACTCTCTCCGAAAGAGGTCGTGATGAAGCGGGACTACCAGACGGTCGTGTTGACCGGCGGCTTCATGGGACGGCATAAGGAGGAACGGAACCGTCCGGCGTTCGAAAAGCAGCTCGATTAGCTCGGGCAGCAGGGATTCGAGTTGTGCTGGGTGCTAGTCGAGCAGGCGCTCCAACACGAGAAGGACGGGCACGTCTTGATTTCCAAGCGGGCGGTCGACGAGGCGGCGTGATTCAGGTCGTGACCCTCGCACGCCTGGCGAGCGCGCGGCAGTTGCGCGGCAGTGAGCAGCGGCCCCGAGCGGCTCTGGTTCGGCGGGCGGAATGAGTGGCTCCGAGAAGCACAAAACCCGCCTGTTCAAGCGGGTTTCGGCCTGGTACAGCGGAGAGGGAGGGATTTGAACCCTCGAGGAGCCTAACGACCCCTAACGGTTTTCGAGACCGCCGCATTCGACCGCTCTGCCACCTCTCCGAGCGACCGTACAGGTTACCGCCGCGGCCCGCAAAGCCGCCTGTTTTAGGCTCTTGGGCCGCGGGCGGCCCCCTTTAGGGGTCTTCCGCGATCCGGAATCTGCGCTAGCGGATTCCGGATCTTGCGAAACGAACGGAGAAGGAGGGATTCGAACCCTCGATGGAGGCATTCACCCCCATAACGCCTTAGCAGGGCGCCGCCTTCAGCCACTCGGCCACTTCTCCCAGGCAGCAAAAGATACAGCCGGCAGGATATCGGACGGTTCCGGCGAGACCTCTAGTCGTGGATGCGGGCGATCAGCTCTTCGCGCTTTAGCACCTTGACCTCGATGCCCCCGAGGCGGACGTCGAAGCCGGCGTCGCGCGGGTAGAGCACTTTGTCGCCCGGTGAGACCCCTGTCGCATCCGCTCCGACGGCGGTGACGATCCCCGTTCGCACCGCGACCGCGGCCGTGGCCGAGGCGGGGAGGATCAGGCCGGCTCGCGTCTCGGTCTCGTCGCTTGTCGGCTGGACGACGATGTACTGATCCAGTGGCTCGATCGAGCGGTCGATCCGTTCCGAGTTCTCGAGCATCAGCTCAAACGATACTCGGCCCACCCCCTAGAGTCGTCCGGCGTCCACGATCCGCTGCAGGAACTGGCGCGTCCGTTCCTCGCGCGGCGCCGTGAAGATCTCCACCGGCGTGCCCTGCTCGAGGATCTGGCCGGCATCGAGGAAGCAGACGCGATTCGCGACGTCGCGGGCGAAGCCCATCTCGTGTGTCGCGATCACCATCGTCATCCCGCCGGCGGCCAGCTCGCGGATCACATCGAGCACCTCGGCGACGAGCTCCGGGTCGAGGGCGCTCGTGACCTCGTCGAGCAGGAGCAGTGCCGGCTCCATGGCGAGCGCGCGCACGATCGCGACCCGCTGCTGCTGGCCGCCAGAGAGCCGGTCGGGGTACTCGTCGCGCTTCTCGGCGAGGCCGAAGCGGTCGAGCAGCGCGGTCGCCTGCTCGTCCGCCTCGGCGCGAGAGAGCCGGAGCGTCTTGAGGGGCGCGAGCGTGACGTTGCGCAGCACCGTCATGTGCGGGAACAGGTTGAACGACTGGAAGACGATCCCGATCCGCCGCCGGATCCGGTTGACGTCGACGCCGCGCGCTGTGATCTCCTCACCGAGCACTGTCACGTGACCTGCGTCGATCGGCTCCAGCAGGTTGATGCAGCGCAGGAGCGTCGACTTGCCGGAGCCGGACGCGCCGATGAGGCAGACGACCTCGTGCTCCGCCACCTCGAGATCGATTCCGCGCAGCACGTCCAGCTTGCCGAACGACTTGCGCAGACCTGCAATCTCCAGCGCAGCGGTCACGCGGTCACACCTCCGACCTGCCGTCGTCTGCGGTCGCGCGCGATCAGCCAATCCGTGAACCGCGTCATCGGGATGGTGATCAGCAGAAACATCAGCGCTGTCGCGAGGTACGGCGTGAAGTTGAAATCGCCGGCGACGTCGATCTGCGACTGGCGGAACGTCTCTACGAGTCCGAGCAGCGCGACGAGTGCCGTGTCCTTCTGCAGGCCGATGAAGTCGTTGAGGAGCGGGGGGATCACCCGTCGCACCGCCTGCGGGACGACCACGTAGCGGAGCGACTGGCCGTGCGTCAGCCCGAGTGAGCGAGCGGCAGCGTTCTGGCTCGCATGGACGGACTCAATGCCTGCCCGGTAGACCTCGGAGACGTAGGCGGAGTAGACGAGGACCAGCGCGACGGTCCCCCAGAAGAACTCCGAGGTCGGCACTCCGGAGAGCTGCAGCCCCGGGACGCCGAAGCCCAGGATGTAGATGAGAAGGATCGTCGGGATGCCGCGAAAGAAGTCGGCGTACAGGATCGCGAGCAGGCGGAGGGGGAAGAACACCGGGCCGGGGGTGCTCCGTAGCACGGCTATGAGCAGCGCGAAGGCGAGGATGACCACCTCTGCGATGCAGAAAAGCTTGACGTTCGTGAGGAATCCGGAGGCGATCCCCGGGAACGAGCTCCGGAACTCGGCTCCGTTGAAGAACGACTGCTTGACCTCGGGCCAGCCCGCCGACCTGACGACGACGAGCACGATCGCGGCGAAGAACACCGCCGTACTGGTGAGGGCGATGGCGACGGTCCGCACGCCGCCACCGCCGGTCTGGAGCCCGCCGAGGATCCTCGAGCCGCGGTTCCCGTTCAGTGAACGACTACTTCAGAAGCGGTGCGCTGCCCGCCAGCCATCTCGCCTCGAGCCGCTTGATCGTCCCATCGGTGTGCAGGGCAGCAAGCGCCTTGTTGACGCACCCGACGAGCGGATTACCCTTCGAGAGCACGAGACCGAAATGCTCTTGCTTTCCTTGGTTCGGCAGCCGGCCGACGACCGTGCTCGTCGGCACCTGCACGGCGGTGATGTAGCCCGTGCTCGGGAAGTCGACCACCAGGCCGTCGATCTGACCGTTTTTGAGTGCGGTGACGGCGTCGTTGAGCGTGTCGAACACGCGCGGCTTCGATGTCGGCTTGATGTAGTTGACGATGTAGTCGTAGCTTGTCGTGCCGATCGGGACACCCAGCCTGAACGGCTTGAGGCCCGCGACGGTCCTCACCTTCGCGATCGGCTTGCCTTTCAGCCCGACCACCGCTTGGTTGACGTCGTAGTACGACGTGCTGAACGAGACCGCCTTCGCGCGAACCGGCTTGTACGAGACCTGCGCGAGGTAGAAGTCGAAAGGCTTCTTGCCCGGCGCGTACGACTTGGTGAAGGGAACGGCGAGCCATTTGACGTCGCTCTGCTTGAAGCCGAGCCGTTTGGCGACGGCATAGGCGACGGCCGATTCGTAACCTTTGCCCGAGTATGGATTGCTCGTCTTGAAGCCGGTGCCCTTCTTCTCCTGCCCGTCCCACCACGGCGGGAACGCGGGATTGTCGGTGCCGATCGTCAGTTGACCGGACTTCACGAGGTCGAGCGAGCTCGGCGCGCAACCGGGGATGGCCGCAGCTGAACGGGAGGCGCCTGTCGCGGTCGTCGCGGCGACGAAAGCGACGAGGACGGTGAGAACGGAAACTGCGGTCAAGACCTTACGCATGGTCAGTTCACTCCTCGAGTTCTGGAAGCTACGAGACGTGCCGAGGCTACCACGGTGTAGCGTCAAAGCGTGGCGAGCGAAGCGATCGAGCTCGAGGTGGGGGAGCGGGTCGTCCGGGTGTCGAACCCGGACAAGGTCTACTTCCCGGAACGAGGCGAGACGAAGCTCGACCTCGTTCGCTATTACCTGTCGGTCGCCGACGGAATCGTGCGCGCGCTGTACGAGCGGCCCACGCAGCTGCGGCGCTTCCCGGACGGCGTCGAGGGCGAGGCGATCTACCAGAAGCGGGTTCCGGAGAAGCGTCCGGAATGGGTCGAGGCGGCACGCGTGACGTTCCCATCGGGCCGCCACGCGGACGAGCTCTGCGTGACGGAAGTCGCCCAGGTTGCGTGGGCTGCGAACCTCGGCACGGTTGACTTCCACCCGTGGCCTTCGCGGCGCAAGGACACCGAGCATCCCGACGAGCTGCGGATCGACATCGACCCTCAACCGGGAACAGATTTCGGCGACGCGAAGCGGGTTGCGGCCCTGGTGCGCGAGCTGCTCGTCGAGGTCGGCTACACCGGTTGGCCGAAGACGTCGGGGAACCGCGGCATCCACATCGCCTGCCGGATCGAGCCGAGCTGGGAGTTCCCTGTTGTTCGTCGCGCAGCCCTGGCGCTCGCGCGCGAGGTAGAGCGCCGCGCTCCCGACCTCGTCACCACAGCATGGTGGAAGGAGGAGCGCGGCGCGAAGGTCTTCATCGACTACAACCAGAACGCGCGCGATCGGACGATCGCGTCGGCCTATTCGGCGCGTGCGCGACGCGACGCGACGGTCTCGGCTCCGGTCACGTGGGACGAGCTGGCGGACGTCGAAACCGAGGACTTCACGCTGGCGACGATGCCGGCCCGGTTTTCGGCTCTCGGCGATGTGCAGGCCGGGATCGACGAAGCAGTGTGCGACCTCCGCGTGCTGCTCGAGTGGGTCGAGCGCGACGAGACCGCCGGGCTCGGCGAGGCGCCGTACCCACCGAACTTCCCGAAGATGCCGGGCGAGCCGCGGCGCGTCCAGCCGTCGCGAGCCCGCAAACCCTCTACTGGAGAAGCGGGATGAAGGAGTCCGAGAGGCCTCCCGTGCTGCCGATGATGTCGCTACCTGCGGCGACGGCTCCTGTGGGTTCGGCTCCCCAGGTGGCGGAGGCCTTGAACGCGTAGTACGCATCCCAGACGGTATAGCCGCCACTCCCGCCGAGCCCCGCGATCGTGCGCTTGCCGAACCAGTCACCCGAGATCCGGTGCGGGTCCCAGAAGCTCACGACGCGGGGATCGTCGAAGACCTTGCGATCGATCGCCGAGCGCGAATCGCCGGCGAGCGTCGACTCCCAGACCGCGAGCACGCTGAGTTTGGCGCTCGGATGCGCGGCGAGAACGTGCTGTCGGACCCAACTGGCCCCGATCTTGCAGACCGTTCAGGTGGGCGAGACGAGCACAATCAGCCGCGGCACGTCGGGGTGGGTGTTGAAGGCCTGGCGGAGCTGATCGATGTTGCGCAGTTCCGTGACCCGATCGTCCTTGGCGGTCGAGGCCGTCTTGTGGCCGTTGCCGCCACAGCCGCCGAGCGCGACCGTCAGGGCAAGCAGCATCGTTAGAGCCGCGGCGCGCCTCACCTGTCTGTCACACCTGCCTCCGGAGCGCGTGACGGCGCCAGTGTTGGAGCGCACCGCTGGCCGCTGCGATAGCCACGACTGCGGCCGCCGCACCGAGCAGCGGCGAGCCATGCCGACCGGCGAACCCCTGGAGCTCCGCCGAGTAGCGCGTGACGACGCCTACGACGGGGTCGTCTGCGATGGTGACGCTGTCGCCGAATCGAATGCGGCCCCAGTAGTAGATGAGGTAGCCGCCGGAGAAGGTGAGGAGCAGCCCGGCGGCCCGCCCGACAAACGGCAACAGTGGCCGCAGCATTCGTGTCGCGCCTTCGCGGGCAAGTGCGACTCCGATCGAAAGCGTCATCAACACGAGAGCCATTCCCACGCCGTATGCGAGGAAGACGGACAGCTTGCCGGCTCCGAGCGAAGCTCCGACGAGGGCCAGGAAGATCGGCAGGGTGCAACCGAGGCTCGCGGCGCCGTACGCGACTCCGAACATGAGCATGGCCGGGGCTCGGCGCTCCCGGCGCACAGCGATGTGCGGCTGGAACGGCAAAGAGATCCGAACGCCGGCCAGGGTCATGAGCCCTGCCAGTGCGAGCAGCGTCCCCGTGGCGAGCCCGAGCCAGGGAACAGCTGCCGCCAGCGAACCAACGCCGTAGCTGACCGGCAGTCCGATCAAGGTGAACAGTCCGACGAAACCCACCGTGACGAGGGCGCCGACCGTCAGCCCCTGGAGCACGCGGGTCGGCGCTGCCGGTAGCTCCCGTTCGTCGGCGCCGAGGTAGAAGGATAGAAAGGCCGGCAAAAGCGGGAAGCCGCATGGATTGACGACGGCGAGTCCGCCGGCAGTCAGGGCGATGGAGATGGGGACGGTGCCGCTCGAAATGTCCGTGACGACGCTAGCAGCGCCCTCCGACCGGAGTTCTTAAGAACGTCTAGGCTTGGGTAGCGCAGACGAAGCGGACGCGTAGCCGGATTTGCTCGCGAACGCTGCGAGCGGTCGGTCGGTCGTCGTCAGGACGACGGTTCCGGCTAGACCCGTCGTAAGCGCCTGGCTTCCTACCCGCACCGTCGCGTTCGGAACGGGATCGCCGGCGTCGGTGACTGCGAAGGAGAATTGCGTCGAGCCGCCCGGCTGCGCGACGGCACTGACCTCGAGTGACAGGAGCGGCAGGATCTGTTGGTGCCAGAACGTCGTACCTCCTACCGCGTCGAGGTTCGCGACGAGATCGAGCGGCCCAAGTGAGCCCTCGCCCTGGACGCGCCAGATCGACGTTGTCCGCGGCGGTGGCGAGACGGCCCGCACCGGCTCCACTCGGGTTGCGGCGCGATTTGTGCGCGTCGCGTAGATCGTTTCCTTCCGCGTCCAGGCGAGCCACAGGCGGCCGTCCGGTGCAGCCGCGAGCACGATGTGCGAGGCGCCTGCGGCAGCAATTCGGACGGCGGTGCGCGGTGCCCCGACGGGCCACAGTGCGACTCCTTGCACTATGGGAGATCCGACGCTGTAGGCGACGGACACGCCTCCGCCGCCGCGACGTCCGCTGATGGCGACTCGCTCGACGCGCGGAACGGCGGCAGCCCGTTGCTTCGACGTTGAGCCCGGGGCATAGAGCCGGTGCCCGGAAACCCTGTTCGGGCCGATCGGCTGCACGAGGACGCCACTCGCTCGCGCTGCATTCGAGCCCCAGGCGACATACGACTGCCCGGTGGCCCCGTCGGTGGCGACGGCGGGCTCAGAGGCGCAGCAACCCGGCAGCACCATGACGACGTCGGTGCCGGCTGGGTCGACGTCGTAGCGATAGTGAAGACCGGTGGGAGTTGCCCAGACGGCGATCGGCGTCCCGTCCTTCGCGGTGCTCGCCCCGACGTTTGCGACCGCTGCGTCCTCGCCGGATGAGACCGGATCCGGTTGGAGCGTCCACGGCACGCCTGCCTGCGGCGCGGTCGCCGTCACGAGGCCGGGGTTGGCGGCGCTTCGCGAATGATTGCCGCCGACGAAGAGGCGAAGGCCGCCGTCCGCGCTCAGGACGAGGGCCGGGTTTGCGAGCGTGCTCCAGCCACGCAGGATCGCGTTCGAGCCGATCAGCCTACCGTCGGAGCCGATCTGGATCTGCCAGAGCTCCAGCTTCTTCCCGGCTCGCCGCAACGAGACGATATGGAGGACGCCGTCCGCGGTTCTCGCGATCCCCGCCTCGAAGCCCGGCGAGCCAGGTCGCTTTCCCGCACGAGTCCAGGCTCCTGGGGGTCCTGCTGCGGCAACGCAGACGACGGCGAGGGCCGCCAGAGCCGCTCCGGTCGGCACAAAGCGGTGACGGTTCATGAGGGGCGAGACTACCCGCCTTAGCGGTCGTCGAGCAGGCTCTCGACGGTGGCGTCTCCGGGTTTCCGACGCGGCAGCAGGTGCTCCCACGTGCACTCCGCCGGATCCTTGTCCGGACGCCAGCGCAGGAAGCGCGTACCGTGGCGGAATCGTCGGCCCTGCACCTTGTCGTACCGCACCTCGCACACCAGCTCTGGCCTGATCGCCGACTCCTCCAGCCCTCCACCCTTGGCGGTCCAGCGGTTCGGCTCCGAGAAGCGGCGCTCGGGCGCGTCGACGAGCAGCGGCAGGACGCGCGCTGCGATCTCGTCGTGCTTGCCGGCCGCGACCGCAGCCGAGCCGACGTAGTCGATCTCGCCGTCGTCGCCGTAGATCCCGAGTAGCAGGGTCGCGATCGTGTCGCCGTCCGCCTTGCGGCGCAGACCGACGATGACGCAGTCCGCAGTCTTTTCCGGCTTCACCTTGACCACCGCATCGCGCGAGCCCGCCGAGTAGGGCTGATCGAGTCGCTTCGCGATCACGCCGTCGAGCCCTGCTACCTCGAACTGGTCCAACCAGCGGAGCGCCTCGGGCTGGTCGCGCGTCGCAGGTGAGAGCCGGAACCCGCTTGCTCGCGCTTCGAGCGCAACGCGTCGTTCGGAGAGCGGCAGGCGCCAGAGCTCGTCGCCCTCCCAGAGCAGAACATCGAACACGATGAACGTGGCCGGGATCTCCGCTGACAGCTTCCGGACACGGCTCTCGGCAGGATGAAGGCGGGTCTGCATCGCGTCGAAGTCGAGCACCCCGTCGCGTGAGATCACGATCTCCCCGTCGAGCGCCGATTCCGGGGGAAGAAGGTGGCCGAGCGGCAGGAGCTCGGGGAAGTAGCGCAGCAGCGGTCTCCCGTTTCGCGACCAGAGACGCAGTCCGCCGTCAACGTTCTCGAGGACGCCGCGGAAGCCGTCCCACTTCGGCTCGTACTGCCAGCCGTCGCCGCCGCTGGCGTGAGTAGGCAGCTCGCGAACGAGCTGTGCCTCCATCGGCGGAAACGGAACCGCGGCGTCGGGCCGCTCGTCGTGCTGCGTATCGCTCACGAGCCGTAGGCTATGCGCTTCCGATCTCTCGACGAGAGGTGTGCCGATGAACTCCGACGACGTCCACGTACATATCGACGACCTGGTTGCCGAGGAGCAAGCTCTCCTCGAGCGCGGTGGCCACGAAGGCGGGCTCGACCCAACGGAGCACGAGCGGCTCGCAGCGATCAAGGTCGAGCTCGACCGCTACTGGGATCTGCTTCGGCAGCGGCGCGCGCTCGCGGAATCGGGCCTCGACCCCGAGGTTGCGCGCCTCCGCTCCGAGGACACCGTCGAGGGTTACCTGCAGTAGCGGTGCGGCGCGCGGTCATCACAGGGCTCGGGGCGGTGACCCCGATCGGGAACAGCGCGCCTGCGACGTGGGACGCGGCTGTCGCGGGGCGGAGCGGCATTGATGTCATCCGCTCGTTCGACGCGAGCGCGTTTCCCGTCCGGATTGCAGCAGAGGTCAAGGGCTTCGAGGTGGGCGATATCGCCCCTCCGAAGGAGGCCCGACGGATGGAGCGCAACGTCCTGCTTGCGCTTGCGGCGGCTTTGGAGGCGTGGGCCGACTCGGGCATTGAGACGTACGACCGCGAGCGTGCCGGCATCCTGCTCGGATCGGCGATCGGCGGAGTCGTCGGGATCGTCGAGCAGGCGGATGTCCTGCGTGAGCGCGGGCCGGACCGTGTCTCGCCGTTCTTCCTGCCGAACGTCCTCGTCGATTCCGCCAGTGGTCAGATCGCGATCTCACTCGGTTTGCGGGGGCCGAACTACGCGCCCGTCTCAGCGTGTGCGACAGGCTCCCACGCGGTGGGCGAGGCGGCCGAGACCATCAAGCGCGGCGCGGCGGACATCGTTCTTGCCGGTGGCACCGAGGCGTGCATGCACCCGTTGATCCTCGCTGGCTTCTGCGCAATGCGGGGGCTCTCCGACGACAACGACGATCCGCCCAACGCCTCGCGCCCGTTCGACGCGACACGTGCCGGGTTCGTCATCGGCGAGGGCGCGTGCGTGCTCGTCGTGGAGGAGCTCGAGGCGGCGCGAGCGCGCGGCGCGCGGATCTACGCAGAGGTCCTCGGCTACGGCGCGTCGAACGACGCCCACCACATGGCACAGCCTGATCCCGATTCGGCGGGCGTCGCGATCATGATGCGAAGCGCTCTGGAGCGCGCGCAGGTCGACCCGACGCGCGTTGGCTACGTGAATGCGCACGGAACGTCGACGCCTCTGGGAGACCTCGCCGAGACGCGTGCGATCAAGCAAGTTTTCGGCGAGCACGCGTACCGGCTTGCCGTGTCCTCCACGAAATCGGTGACCGGCCATTGCTTCGGGGCCGCGGGCGCGATCGAGGCGATGATGTGCGCGCTCGCTGTTCATCACGGCATCCTGCCGCCGACGATGAACTATTGCGTGCCCGATCCCGAATGCGACCTCGACTACGTGCCGAACAAATCGCGGCGCGTCGAGGTCGACGTCGCGCTGTCGAATGCGATGGGCCTCGGTGGCCACAACGCCTGCGTCCTGCTCGGCCGTGTGGACTGATCCGCGCACAATCGGCTCGAACTTGGCACCCATGGGCGCGTGGTTTCCGCATAGGGTCGATGCCGTGGGGAGGAGGTCGGTGGCCCTAGGTGTTGTCCGGTTCGAACTAGTCCTTGCCGGAGATGGCCGCAAGAGTCAAGTCCGTTAGAGACGGCACGACGATGTCGGCCAGCGCGAGCACGTCCGCAGCCGGCGGATAGTGCGCGTTCGGCACCCCGCAGACGCGGAGTCCAGCGGCGTGCGCAGAGCGGATCCCGTTCGCCGAGTCCTCGATCGCCGCACAGCGAGAAGGCGGATGGCCGAGACGACGGGTCGCCTCGAGGTAGACATCCGGGGCGGGCTTCCCGCGGGCGACCTCCTCGGATGACACGGTAACCGCGAACAGCTTTGCGATGCCCGCGCCCGCGAGGACGGTCTCGATGAGCGGTCGATTCGACGACGACGCGACCGCTAGCGGGAAGTGAGCGGCGATGCGGCGAACGGCGTCGACGGCTCCGTCGATCAGCGGCAGCGCCTCGCGGTACCGCGCGAGCATCCGCTCGACGACCTCGGCGTTGATCTCCTCCGGAGTGCCATCGAGCCCGATCACGTCGAGCATGTACCGCGACCACTCCGGCGAGCTCATGCCCATCATGTCGGCCTGCGCTCGCTCGTGCCAGCGCCCGCCGCGCTCGTGTGCGAGCTGTTCGCGCACGTCATCCCAGACCTGCTCCGTGTCGACGAGCACGCCGTCGAGATCGAAGACGACTGCAGCGATCCGCTCACCTTCCGTCGAGGCCACCACGACGTCGATGGTAATCCCGTACGCGGATCAGCCGATGTGGATCAGCCGATGTGGATTACACAGGGCGGCAGAGCGGGTCGGAGCCGACAACAGTCTCCTGCGTGCCGGCGAGCTGACGGTCGAGATCGCCGTTGTACACGCCTGGAGCGTCGCCTTCCCACATCACATCGGGCGTCACGCCGGGGCCGATCACGGTCGCGCGGTAGCGCTTCCCGTTTCCGGGCGGACGAGCACCGTGCGGGTAGAAGCCGTAGCAGAACGTCCCGCGGCCGCGGTGCGTCAGGAAGCTGTTCTCGCGCCGCCAGCCGGGGCCGTACGCCGAGTCGAGCGTGTCCACGTAGATGTTGCGGCCGAAGCGGTCGAGGGTTGCGCCGGTGGATGTCGAGTGGAAGCCGAACACCGGCAGACCACCGTAGGTGAGCGAGCCGAAGAGGTGGTCGTAGCGTCGGTAGGCCCAGTCGAGGCCGATCGTGAGGACCGGCAGAGGCGTGCTCCAGTGAGAGAGCCGTAGTTCCCAGGCGGCCTCTCGGGCTGTCGGCGTGAGTCCGTAGTTCGGGAGCCCGCGCTGCCACGCCTGGAGCGCCCAGTGGCTGCCGTCCGGTGCGGTGCAGCCCGCGACGAACCACGCGAGAGCAGGGCCGGCATACGGGCCGCAGGTGTCTCGGAACGTCTTCCAGCTGTCCTTGCGATACGTGCCCCAGCCGCCCGAGTAGTCGAGCCGGAACTTCGCTTGCGGGCGGGCGATGTTCGGAGGCACAGCGTTCCGCGCTCCCCAGGCGAGCACATGCCAGACTTTGCCGCGCGCGCGATAGGTCAGGAGTGCCTGCCCTTGCGCGTTCACCTCGAGCTTGACGCCCTTCGCGTTGAGATCGACGAGCTGGGACGCGTTGGCATTGCCTGCTAGCACGGCCGCGACGAGCACGGGAACGAGTGTGATCGCGCGCAGTCGCATCATCCTCAAGGGTCGGGCAGGGGCGCCGATTCGGCGACCCTCGCATGGGTGAACCTACCCTGAGCTGGGAGCTACGCGGCGAGCGAGTCGGGGCTGAGCTTCAGAATCTCGCCGTCGAAATCCGTGATCACACCGCTCTCCTCGAGCAGCCGGCCGTACCACTTCACGACCTCCGGGTGCAGCTGGAAGAGGGTCGCGAGGACGCTGACCCGGTGTTCGCCGTTGATGACGTTGGCCGGCCATTCCTTCGGATGCCGCGCGTCGAGCTCGAGGATGTCCCCGATCGTCTTCACCGCGAACTTGTGGAACGTGTTCGACTGTTCGAAGTCGCCGCGGTCGGGGTCTCTCAGAGCGGCGAGAATCTCGCCTGTGCGATACGTGTGGTCGACGAACGCCGCCCGTCGCTGGAGAGCATGGAGAACGGCGTCGCAGCCGAGGACATGATCGACCGACGCCTGCGGCGAGTTTCCCTCGACGCCGGCGATGCAGTCGCAGATCACGTGGTGCGTGCAGAACCTCTCGCCGGATTGCCAGTCCTCGCCCTCGTGGTGAATCCACGAGACGCGGTGAGGGCCGCTTTCGACATAGGTCAGCACCGGATTGATCGAGTCGCCATAGCGGCGCTCCGCATACTCCGCCCACGACGCGACGCGACCGACGAAGTGACTCGGTTGGATCTCGGGGAGCTGGACGGGCTTGTGAATCAGGCTGAATACCTCCTGCTCGTCGATGCTCACGGAGTGGCGAAGGACATCACCCGAGGACATGGCACGCCTCCCGCGAGCTGGCGGCGCGCGGAGCGCGGCGGATGGACCAGCCCGCGAACACGATCTGCCGCATGCGGGAGTATCGGCAGGCGGATCGGACGACTCAACCGCCGCGCTGCGGTCGATCCTCGCCTGAAGCGCCCCCCGGCAGATGCGCGCGGGTACGGTCGATGCAGAGCTGCCAGAGGCGTGCGGCCTCCGCAGCTTCGTCGGGACGGCGCGTGCGTCGGAGTCGGTGCTTGGCTCGCGCTCGCCGGTCGAGGAAGAACAGGCCGCTGCGCCCGACGACGTCCGGGGCCGCCGCAAGCCAGACGATCGTGTCCGCACCTTCCTCCGGCGTTCTGACCAGCGGCCCGAGGATCCTCCTGAAGCCGGGAAGTGCGCCTTGCAGGCCAGGCGTGTCGGCCCAGCCGGGATGCATGGCGTTGAATGTGACGCCATTGTCGAAAAGGCGCCGAGTCCATTCCTCGGCCAAGGCAACCTGGGCCCGCTTGCAGCGAGAGTAGGCCTTGGTGCCGTTGTAGGCGCCCGCGGCGGGATCGAGATTCTCGACGTCGAGAGGCTCGGTGTACATGCCGCCAGACGCGACGATGACGACGCGCGACGGGGCCGACGCCTCGAGCAGCGGGCGCAACGCCTCGGTCAGCAGGAACTGCGACAGCACGTGGGTCGCGAGCGTGATCTCGTTCCCTTCGGCCGTGACCAGATACTCGTGCGTGAGCGCGCCGGCGTTCAGGACGAGGATGTCGAGGCGATCGTGCGTCTCGGTGAAGCGGGCGGCGAACGCGGCTGTTTGCGACAGGAGCGACAGATCGGCAAGGTCGGCCTCGACGGCGCTTCCGGTGACCGCCGCTAACTCACCGCGTGCCCGCTCGGTTCGTTCCGGGTCGCGTCCGACGATGCAGAGCTTTGCGCCCTGGCGGGTCATCAGCTCGGCAGCAACGCGGCCGAGCCCCGAGGTCGCACCCGTGACGATCGCGACCTTGCCGTCCAGCCGCAGCGAGGATAGCGGCGACCAGCGGTAGAGGCGACGGCGCGCCTGGTAGCCGATGCGCGTGAAGCTGCCGACGACGCTCGCCTCCAGCAGCGCGTCGACGAAGCGGGCACCTGACGCGGGTGTACCTGGCGCTGGGGTGGGGGTTGGAGTCACGGGTTCAGCGCGGCGTGCAGGCCGGCCGTCGCGCGTTTCCCGGTGCGATCGAACATGCGCTGCATGAGCGGATCGAGCAGCCGGCCGACTCCTCGAAATGACAGGAGCGCGTCGTAGTGCACGCTCGACCCGTGGGCCGCGGCTTCGACGCTGATCGTGTCCCGCGAGACGAAACCGGGACGCTTTGCCTCGAGAACCACCCGCCGCGGCACCTCGTATTCGACGATTTCGTAGCGCAGCGGGACGTCCCGGCCGGCGAAACGTGCAACGAGCTCGAACGACGACCCGACCCCGATCAGTCCCTCACCCACCCGGAGAGCCTCGCTCACGCTTGGATCCCAGACCCGGGCGTTCGAGAAATCGGCCATGTAGGCAAACGCTGC
>JBBQPW010000007.1:0-24552 GCA_038216845.1 Gaiellales bacterium
GCCGCTGAGCGCTACGTAATCTTCGCCGCGAACGTGCGGGAGGTCTGCGTGCCTTGGAGGGCGACGCCGATCGAGCCGCGGATCGTCTTTCCACGCGCGGTCTTCGGGATCGACCAGACGCAGACGACGACACCGTTGACGATCCGCCGCGCCTTGACGGGAACGAGTTTGCCGGCGATCCGGGCGCTGCAGGCGATCGTCCCCTGATCGACGCCTGCATTCGTGTCGCTCTCGGTGACCGCAAGACCTGCCGAGAACGGCTTGCCGGCCTTCGCGGACGTCGGTGAGGTGGTAAATGCGCCGACGGTGAGGGTGAGCTTGGCGATGACCTGATAGGCAAAGGTCGCATGGCCGCGATCTGGGGCGACGTCGGTGTGCACATTCGTGAAGTCGGGATTCCCACTCGCATCGGTCGCGATCCCGGAGGCGGCCAAGACCACGAAGTTGAACCCTTTCGACCTTTTGAGCTCGAGCGCGTTGACTCGGATCGTTGCGCCTGTTGTCGCGTAGGAGTAGACGAGCGACGACTGCGACGACGCGCCCACGAAATCGCTGCCGTTCCACTGGAAGAGGCCGACCCCGCCTGACTCCAGGTCGATGACGTAGTCAGCCCCAAAGGACTGCGGGTCACCGGTCGCAGTGTTCTTGTCGGTATCGAGGTAGATCAGGAAGAACATGTCCGGCGTCAGTGCGGGACGGTTGCTGACGTTGATCTGGAAGGTGATGAGCCCGGTGTCGTCGTTCGTGACCCCGATGCTCGTGATGTCCGGCCCCGCCGGATCCTCACCCGTCGAGTCCGGGTACGACTGTGAGTTCGTCGTCGTACGAGCCGCGCTCCCGAGAGCGATCGCCGGCAAGGCGATCAGCGCGAGAACGACGAGCCCGAATGCCAGTGTGCGCCTCTTCACGACCGCCCAATCTAGTTCACACGTCGGCGAACCGCCAGCGTCCGTCGGCGGAATGTGTGACCATGTGAACATGCGAGCGGGAAGACTGAGCCTCGCGCTCCTCGTCACGACGATCGTCGCCTTTGGCGCGCTCGTCACGAGCGGATCGACTCGGCCGATTCCCCGCGTGCTCTCCGTCGTCATAACCGGCTACGGCAGGGTGACGAGCGTTCCCCGCGGGATCTCATGCCCGGGCACGTGCCGGGCGTTTTTCCCGAAGGACTCCCGGGTTCGCTTGGTGGCCCGTCCGGCGGGCGGCTGGGAGCTGCGGACGTGGAGCGGCGCATTCTGCTCCGGCGTCGCAACGAACGCGTGCGGCTTCAACCTGACGACCGACCACGACTGCTCGGCGTCGCTGTGCAAGGTCGGCTCGTTCGGCATGCGTGCCAGATTCGTCGCGATCCGTTAGTGCCTCGCAGTCGGTGACCGTCAGCCTCACCGGAAGCGAGCTCACACTCGACGCGCTCGTTCGCGTCGCACGCAACGGTGCGCGCGTCGAGCTCTCCGACGTCGCGTTGGAGCGGATGCAGGCGACACGCGCCGTCGTCGACCGCTCGCTGGCACGGAGCGACACGGTCTACGGGCTGACCACCGGGGTCGGTGCGAAGAAGAGCGCGGCGGTCGAGCAGACGGCGATCGACGCCCATAACCGGTTGCTCGTCCTCAACCACAGAGTCGGGCAGGGCCCGACCCTTCCGTCCGATGTCGCCCGCGGCGCGCTCCTCCGACTCGCAAACCATCTCGCGAGCGGCGAGCCCGGCGCTCGACCGGAGCTGGCCCAGGCCGTCGTGGCGGCGCTCAACGCAGGCGTCGAGCCGCGGGTGCGATCGCTCGGCTCGATCGGCATCGCCGACCTCTCGGCAAACGCCGATCTAGCCCACGACGCGCTCGGAGACTTCGCCCTGGCGCCCGGTGAGGGAATCGCGGTGCTCAACCACAACGCCGTCTCGACTGCTCACGCCGCGTTGGCGCTCGCGGATGCAGCGACCTTCCTCGACACGATCGACGTCGCCGGTGCGCTCGATCTCGAAGCATTCGGGGCGAACCTCGGACTCCTCGACCCGGCCGTGGCCGGCGCCCGCCCGTACGACGGCCTGCGGATCGCGCTCACACGCCTGCGCGAAGCGCTCGCCGGGAGCTTCCTCTGGGATGCGAGCCACGCGCGAAACCTCCAGGACCCGTTGTCGTTTCGCTGCCTGCCGCAGATGCACGGGGCAGCACGCGACGCCCTCCGGTTCGCCGAGGCGCAGCTCGCCGTCGAGCTGAACGCGCACCAGGGAAACCCGCTCGTCGTTGCCGGAGACGACGAGCGCATCGTCTCTGTCGGAAACTTCGACATCCTCCCGCTCTCGACGGCGATCGACTTCGCGCGCATCGCGCTCGCCCCGGTCCTGACGGCTGCATGCGAGCGCGCCGTGAAGCTCCTGCAACGGCCGCTCTCCGGCCTGCCCGAGGGCCTCGCCGTGCGCCTTGGCATCGCCGAAGACGGCCTTGCGGAGTTCGGCATCGCGATCCAGGCAATTGCCGCTGAAGCGCGCCTGCTCGCCGCGCCGGTGTCATTCCACATCGTCAGCACGACGCAAGCCGAGGGAATCGAGGACCGCATGACGATGGCGCCGCTCGGCGCCCGCCGACTTGCGGAGATGATCGAGCTCGCCGCTCGCATCGTCGCAATCGAAGTTGCGGTCGCAGCGCAGGCAATCGACCTGCGGGGACTCCGCCCCCTCGGCATCCGGACCGCTCAGGCGTACGCGCTCGTCCGCACGGTGATCCCCGAGGCGAGCGAGGGTGACGCGGTACCGCAAGACCTCGAACCGCTTGTCGACCTGGTTCGCAGCGGAGCCTTCGTGGAGCATTAGCTAGTGCCGTCGATCGACATCCACCAGCACCTCTGGCCCGAGCCGTTCGTCGCCGCGCTCCGGACCCGGAAAACCCCACCCTTCCTGGATCGAGGGGTTCTCGTCCTCGACGAGGGCCGGTTTGCTGTCGATCTCCACGACGATGACCTCGCTGCGCGGCTCGAGCTGCTCGACGAAGACGAGATCGACGCCGCCGTGATCTCGCTGCAGCCCACGCTCGGGACCCGCGACCTCCCCGACGGCGAGCGGGACGAGCTCGAGCACGCCTGGATCGAAGGAGCGCGCGAGTTCGTGGCTGCAAGCGACGGCCGCCTGCGCGCGTTCGCCCCCGGACGATACGAGCCGGGCTTCGCCGGGGTCTCCATCGACGCACGTGCCCTCGACCAGCTCGACGAGGTCGCCGTACTGCTCGACGAGCTCGAGCGCCGGTCGACCCCCCTCTTCGTCCATCCGGGCGCAGCGACGCCGACGGGCCCGGTGCCGGCCTGGTGGACCGCGGTCGTCGACTACACAGCGCAGATGCACGCCGCCTATTTCCGCTGGCTCGCCGAGGGGCGAGGACGATGGCCGTCGCTGCGAATAGCGTTCGCGATGCTCGCAGGCGGCGCGCCATTCCAGCTCGAGCGCCTCGGGCAACGCGGCCCCGCCACGCGTTCCGCGCTCGACGCGAACGTCTACTTCGATGTCGCGACGTACGCTCGCCGCTCGATCGAGCTCTGCGCCGAGACGTTCGGCGTCAGCCACCTCCTCTACGGGAGCGACAGACCGGTCGTCGAGCCGGCGCAGACCTTGCGCGCCGTGAGAGGTTTTGGAGAATCAGTGGAGAAACTCTTGACCATCGACAACCCGACGACCTTCCTGCGATGACAGATATCTCGACCTGGATCAGCGAGCGACTCACCGCCGACCACGAGCCCGATCGTCCCGAGCTCAACCAGCTCGCCGTAGCTCTCGGCAAGGAGGAGCGGTTCTGGCGCCCGCTGGTGCGCCACGACTCGACCGAACGCGTCTACCACCAGCTCTACCGCGATCCGAGCATCGACGTCTGGCTGATCTGCTGGGCCCATCGGCAGGACACGGGCTACCACGACCACGACCGGTCGAACGGAGCGGTGTGCGTCTGCGACGGCACGCTGTGGGAGGACTACTTCCAGCGGCAGGAGGACGGCTGGATCCGCGAGCAGACCCGCCGGCACAACGCAGGCAGCTGCTTCGATTTCGCAGCGACCTACATCCACGGCGTTCGCAACGAGGGCGACGAGCCGGCCACATCGGTTCACGTCTACTCGCCGGCGCTCTGGCGGATGGGCCACTACGAGCCCGACCCGAACGGGGTCATGCAGCGGATCTCGATGACGTACGCCGACGAGTTGCTCGGCGCGGCGTAGGAACTCGTTGAGGCTCGGCTTCGTCGGCCTCGGCAGTCTCGGACGCCACCTGGCTGCGAGTCTGCTGCGCGCAGGGTTCCCCCTCACCGTTCACGACCGTCGCGAGGAGGCCGGTCGGCAGCTCGTCGCCGCAGGCGCCGCTTGGGCTCACTCACCGGCGGAGGTCGCCGCCGCGTCAGAGAGCGTCTTCACCTGTCTGCCGTCGCCTCGGGCTGTCGACGAGGTGATCGCAGGCGAGAACGGAGTCCTCGCCGGGCTGCCGGCGGGCGGCACGTGGATCGACTCCAGTACGAACGCGCCTCGCGAGCTGCAGCGACTCGCAGCCCTCGCGGCGGCAGTGGGTGTGAACTGCCTCGAGGCGCCTGTCACGGGAGGCGTCCACCTGGCTGCGTCGGGCGAGATCACGGTCCTGGTCGGCGGGGAGGCCAAGGTGTACGAAGCGCACCTGCCGGCGTTCGAGGCGATCGGAGGCCAGGTCTTCCACATCGGCCCGCTCGGGAGCGCCGCGACGATCAAGGTGATCACCAACATGCTCGCGTTCATCCATCTCGTGGCTGCCGGAGAGGCTCTGATGCTGGCGAAGCGGGCCGGCCTCGACCTCGCGCAGACCTTCGACGTGATCCGGGCGAGCTCCGGGAACAGCTTCGTCCACGAGACCGAGAGCCAGGTGATCCTGAATGGCAGCTACGACATCGGCTTCACGATCGACCTGGCCTGCAAGGATCTCGGCTTCGCCCTCGAGCTCGGGCGGGAGCACCACGTCCCTCTGGAGCTGGCCGACCTCGTCGAGCGGACGTTTTCCCGCGCTCGCAAGGAGTACGGCGGCTCCGCCTGGTCGCCGATGGTCGTGAAGCTGCTCGAGGACGCTCTCGGTACCGATCTCCGGGCATCCGGATTCCCGCCGGCACTGACCGGGTGACACTCGCCCGACTTCAGATTCAATAGTCGCTTTACTTTCTGAACTAATGAGGCTAGAGTGCCGGCCTGCGCGTCGGGAGAAGCCGGCGCATACTTCGGCGGGAAGGAGAATCGATGTCGGCTCTCGTAGGGGTGATAGCGGCGAACGGGGTCCTCGATCCAGTCATCTCGACGGCCGAGCTGCACCGGCGGCTCACCGACCCCGAGCTTGCGCTCGTCGACGTCCGACCACTGCCGGCCTACAACGGTTGGCGCCTGGCCGGAGAGGCTCGCGGTGGTCACATCCCGGGTGCGGTTGCCTTCCCGGCCGCCTGGCTGGTCGAGCTGGAGAAGCCCAAGGTGCGCCCACTGCTCGAGGCAAAGGGGATCGTTCCCGGCCGTGAGGTCGTCGTCTACGGCGAGGGTCGCGAGGACGTCGCGGCAGCCGCGGCGAGCCTTGCCGAGCTCGGTCAGCCGCGCGTCCGCAGCTACGAGGCCGGCTTCGAGACGTGGGCGGCCGACGAGACGCGGCCCGTCGAGCGTCTGCCGAGCTACGACAAGCTCGTGCATCCCGACTGGCTACGGCAACTCCTGGCCGGCGAGCAACCCGAAGCGGCGCCGACAGGCACTTTCCTGCTCTTCCACGTCAACTTCGGTGTTCCGGAGGAGTACGAGGAGAACCACCTCCCGGGCGCGCTCTATCTCGACACGAACTGGCTCGAGGATCCGGCGACATGGAACCGGCGCTCACCCGAGGAGCTCGAGGAGGGACTGCGTTCGCTCGGCATCACCTTCGACACGACGGTCGTCCTCTACGGTCGCGACACCGAAGGCGGCGCCAACGAGAAGTGGCCGGGACGGCGGGCCGGGCAGATCGCCGCGACTCGTGCCGCGATGATCCTCCGCTACTGCGGCGTCGACGACATCCGCCTGCTGGACGGCGGCTACGACCGTTGGGTGCAGGCGGGAAACGCGCTCGAGACAACACCTCGGGAGCCCGTCCGAACCGCGTCATTCGGTGTCCCGGTCCCGCGGCGCAGGGACGTGATCGTCGACATCGACGAGGCCAAGCAGATCCTCGCCGACCCGGACCGGGCCGCGCTCGTCAGTGTCCGCACCTGGAACGAGCACATCGGCAACACGAGCGGCTACAACTACTTCGGCCCGGCCGGCCGGATCGCGGGGGATGTCTGGGGCAACTGCGGCTCGGATGCGTACCACATGCAGCACTACCGCAACCTCGACAACACGATGCGCCCCTACCCGGAGATCGTCGCCAACTGGGAGCAAGCCGGGATTACCGCCGACAAATGGGTCGCCTTCTACTGCGGCACCGGCTGGCGGGCCAGCGAAACCTGGTTCTACGCCTACCTGATGGACTGGCAGAAGATCGCCGTTTACGACGGCGGCTGGTACGAATGGAGCCAGGACCCGCACGGCAACCCAATCGAGACAGGCGAGCCGGAGGGCTCAACAAGGCGCCGCAGGAGTACACGGCGTAGCGTCTGATCGAGCAGCTGATCCGACTAATCGAATCCGATTGCTGATCGGATCGACCAGAGGTCTTCGACTAGAGGCCGTCAAGAGCGGTTCCGATGGCGCCCACCGCAAAGTCGAGGTGCTCGTCCTCGACAATCAGAGGCGGAGCGATCGCGACGCCGTCCGGGAGTCCACGGGTGACGAGGCCGGCATCGCGGGCGAGGCTCCCGAGCCGTACCGCCGCGAGCGAGTCGCGCGCGAGGAGCTCGGGCTCGAGCGCGACCGCCGCCATCAGACCAACGCCGCCGCGTACCTCGCCGACGAGCGGATGACCTTCGAGAGTGGCGAGTCGGGCGTGGAAGCGCGCCTCGAGCTCGCGCGCCCTGTGGACGAGCCCGTCTCGACCCAGGAGATCGAGGTTCGCGAGCGCTGCCGCGCAACAGGTCGCGTGGCCGCTGTAGGTCGAACCATGCGCAAACCGACGTCCCTCGGCGGCCCAGAACGGCTCCACCACGGACGGCGAGACGATGACGCCGCCGAGCGGGAGGTAGCCGCTCGTAACGCCTTTCGCGAAGACGATCAGGTCGGGCTGGAGCCCGAAGCGCTCGATGCCGAGCCAGTCGCCGAGTCGGCCGAAACCGCAGATCACGACATCGGCGATCGTCAGGATCCCGTGGCGCCGGCAAAGCTCTTCGATCCCGTGGAGATATCCGGGCGGGGGCGGCAGAACGCCTCCCGAGCCGATCACCGGCTCGTAGACGAATGCGGCCACCGAGTCGGCGCCGAGCCGTCCGATCTCCGCCCCGAGTGCATCGACCGAGTCCCAGGCGATCCGCGAGGTCTGCTCGACGAGCGGCCCGAACTCCTCGCGGTAGGGCAGGCCGAGGATACTCGTCCCGATGCCATGGGTCCCGTGGTAGGCGTTCGAGCGGCTGATCAGGTGGCGACGCCCGGGCTCGCCGCGAACGACGTGGTAGAGGCGCGCGAGCTTGGCAGCGGTCTCGATCGAGTCGCCGCCGCCGCTCGTCAGGAAGACCTTCGAGCCGGTCTGCGGCGCGAGAGCGGACAATCGGTCTGCAAGCTCGAGCGCAGGCCGGTTGGCCACGTCTCCGAAGATATGGAAGGTCTCGAGCTCGCCGAGTTGCGCTGCAACGGCCTCGGCGATCTCGCGGCGTCCGTGACCGACGTTCGCGTACCAGAGGCTCGAGGCGCCGTCGAGGTAGCGCCGTCCTTGATCGTCCCAGACGAAGACCCCTTCGCCGCGAACGAGCGTCAGCTCGCCCGCGCCGACGACGGCCATGTCCGCGAACGGGTGCCAGAGGCTCGTCACGCGGCGGCCGCTGACCGACCGCCGATGGCGGCGGACAGCGCGTTGGCCGCCTCGACCACGCGCGGCGCGCACGCCTCGAGACGGTCAGCGAACCGGAAGTGTGGCGCGGAGACGTTCAACGCGGCGACGACAAGGCCGCGGGCGTCTCGGATCGGGGCGGCCGCGGCAACGAGTCCGGGCTCGAACTCCTCGCGCACGATCGCGTACCCGTCCGATCGCGCGTCGGCGATCGCCTCCTCGTAAGGAGCGAGCCCGAGCGCCTCCAGCTCAGCGGGTTCGAGATCGAGAACGAGCACGCGCCCCGCTGAGGTGCTCGCGAGCGGCGTCAGCCCGCCGACGCGCCCCGGCGCGTGGAGTGTGGCCGGTGGCGACTCGGTGAGCAGGGTCAGCACCTGACTCCCGAGCCGGACGGAGAGGTGAACGCTCTCGCCGAGCTCACCGACGAGCCCGCGCAGGACGGGCGGCGCTGCCGCAACGAGCCGCGGCTGGCCGGCTCGCGCTCCGAGAGCGAACAGCCTCCAGCCGAGCCGGTAGCAACGGGTCGCCGCGTCGCGCTCGACGAGCCCGTGTTCCTCCAACGTGTGCAGGGTGCGCGAAAACTGGCTCTTGTCGCCGCCGACGAGCCGCGCCAGCGCAACAACGCCGACCCCGTCGCGTGCAAAGCGGTCCTCGGCCAGCGCATTGAGGACGTCGAGACCGCGCACCAGGGCCGCTGTGCCAGGGTTCACGCTTGCATTGTGGAGCGGCCGCAACCAAGATGCAACTCGACGTGGAAGTTGATTGGGAGGAGCGCATCTGCGACGCGATCGCCTCGCGGGAGGACGAGCTCGTCACCCTGCTGCAGGCGCTGATCCGTTTCGACACCGTCACCCACACTGGTGACGCTCCAGCCCGCGAGGAGGCAGCGCTGCAGGCGTATCTCGGCGAGCGGCTGCGTTCCTCCGGCGCCGCCGTCGAGATCTTCGAGCCCGACCCGAGCGTTGTCGCAGGTCACCCGATGATCCCGGAAGGATTCACGTTCGCAGGACGCCCACAGCTCGTGGCGCGGTTCGCCGGCTCCGGCGGCGGCAGATCGCTGCTCCTGAATGGCCACGTCGACACGGTCGATGTCGATCCGATCGAGGCGTGGGCGCACGCCCCATATGAAGCCGTCGTCGCTGGCGGTGCCGTGCACGGCAGGGGCTCGTGCGACATGAAGGGCGGCGTCGCCTGCATGGTGTTCGCCGCGGAGGTCCTCGCGGACTCCGGCGTGCAGCTCGCGGGCGATCTGATCGTCAACACGGTGACGGAGGAAGAGTCGACCGGGGCCGGCGGGCTCGTGTCGGCCCGCACACTCGAGGCCGATGCGGCGATCGTGACCGAGCCGACCGGGCTCGATGTCTGGGTTGCCTGTCGTGGCAGCCTGCTCCCGACGATCACGGTCGAAGGCCGGGCCGGGCATGCGGGTCTCGCACCGCGTCATCCCGATCACGGCGGCGCGGTGAACGCAATCGAGAAGATGGCGATCGTGCTCGAGGCGATCCGACGCCTACGCGAGGAGTGGGCGCTGCGACCTCGGCACCCGTACCTCTCCCCCGGCGACTGCGTGCCGACGATTGTGCAAGGCGGTGAGTGGATCGTGTCGCACCCGGCCAGCTGTCGGCTCGACTGCCACATCGAGTATTTGCCCGGGCAGGCCGACGAGCGGGGCTGGGGCTCCGCGGTCGAGCACGAGTTCACCGACTGGATCATGCGGGCGACCGCAGCCGACCCGTGGCTTGCAGAGCATCCGCCGGTAATCGAGTGGACAGTCGGCGGGGTCCCCCCTGCCGAGGTGCCCGCTGACGAGCCGATCGTCGAAGCAGCGCTCTCGGCAGCCCGTGCGGTCGGCCGTCAAAGCCGTCTCGGCGGGCTCGACAACTGGCACGACGGTGCGACACTCACCGTGGAGGCGGGGATCCCGGCGATCTGCCTCGGCCCGGGCGACGTCTACCTCGCGCACACCACCTCGGAGTCGGTGCCGGTCGCCGACCTCGTCGCCTGCGCGCAGGCGCTCGCTCTCACGGCGCTCCGCTACTGCGGACTCAACTCTGGTTAGCGTTCTAAGGCTCAGGAGGGCGTGGACGAGTCGGCGAGCACCGTACGCGGCTCGAGGTGCAGCGCGTTCCCCTCGTACGGGTGGCGTGCGGCAACCTCCTCGTCCAGCTCGACGCCGAGGCCGGGTGCAGTCGGCGGGATCACGTAGCCGCCCTCGAAGTGGATCGGCGTCTTCAGGATCTCGGCGTGGAAACCACCCCACTCCTTGATCCCCTCGAGAAGCAGAAAGTTCGGGCTGCACGTCGCGAGCTGGATGTTTGCCGCGCCGACGACCGGCCCGCAGTAGAGATGCGGTGCGATCTGGGCGTAATGGGCCTCGGCCATACCGGCGATCTTCTTCGCCTCGAGGATTCCTCCGACCCGCCCGAGGTTCATTTGCAGGATCGATGCGGCCCCGGTCTCGAGCACGCGCGAGAACTCGTACTTCGTCGTCAGCCGCTCGCCCGTCGCGATCGGAATCGAGGTCGCGCGGGCGACGCGCGCCATCTCTTCCGGCATCTCGGGCGGCGTCGGCTCCTCGAACCAGAGCGGATCGTAGGGCTCGAGCCGTTTGGCGAGCCGGATCGCCCCCGAGGTCGTGAACTGGCCGTGGGTGCCGAACAACAGGTCGCAGCGGTCGCCGACCGCTTCCCGCACCGCGCGCACGTACCGCTCCGACAAGGCGAGGTCGTCGAGGCTCGGCTGGTGCGGATCGAGGGTCGTGTAGGCGCCGGCCGGATCGAACTTCACGGCTGTGAACCCGCGCGCGGCGTACTCGGCAGCGCGGCTAGCTCCGAGATCCGGGTCGACGTAGACGTCGCTCGCGTCGCCCGACTCCGGGTAGAGGTAGGTGTAGGCGCGCAGGCGCTCGTGCACGCGGCCGCCGAGCAGGTCGTACACGGGCCTGCCGACTGCCTTGCCGACGATGTCCCAGCAGGCCATCTCGATACCGCTGAGAACGCCGACAAGCGAGATGTCCGGCCGCAGCGAGTACCCCCGACCGTAGATGTCACGCCAGAGCGCCTCGATTCGGAACGGATCTGCGCCGACGACGTGGCGCGCGCAGACGTCCTCGATCATCGTCACCACCGTCTGCGGGCCGAACGTGGCCGAGTAGACCTCGCCGACACCCTCGACGCCGTCGTCGGTGACGAGCTTCAGGAAGACGAAGTAGCGGCCACCGTAGTGGGGCGGCGGATTGCCGACGACGAACGTCCGGACCTCGGCGATCCTCATCCGGCGCCGAAGGAGATCAGACGGCCTTCCTCTGCCGTGTCAAATGCGTCCGCCGCCTGCTCGAGCAAGGCAGCCACAGCGCGCAGATCGGCTTTGAGCTCCTCGTGCGAGTGTCCGAAGTCGGTCTTCGTCGCCGCGAAGTGTTCGAGCTTATGGGCCGCGACGAGCGCCTGGTAGCGGCTCCATTCGACGAGGGCAACGTCGCGCCCGTCCGCTCTGAGCAGCGTCGGCAGGTCGGTGGGATCGTCCAGGCCCGCCACAGGCACCCAGAACGAGTCGACCACGGTGATGCGCGGATAGCGTTCCTCGAGCTTGCACGCCCGATGCAACACACGATGTCCCTGCTGCAGGACGGCCCAGCCCGGGCCGGGGAACTCGGGGCTCATCACCCTCTCCGGCGGCAGGCCGGCACCCGAGAGGAGGAAGTCCTTGCCGTCCTCCACCGACCCAGCGTAGTACTCGAATCGACCGCCCTTCATGGGGCGCGGGTCGCTTGCGATCAGCACGAAGTCGAACCCGACCGCATCGCGATGCCACTGGTCGACGTTCAGAGAGAGGTCGTCAGGCGCATAGTTGATGTGCACCGCGTGGTGGGTGACCGGGTGCGGCTCGAGCCGCACCTGCGCAAGGTCGCTGAGGAACGCGAGAATCGTTGGATCCGACACCATGCCGCGCAGGAACGCCGAGCGGTAGACGGCGCCGCGGCGCTTCTTCGGGATGCGCTCGTCACCCACCGCGTACTGCTCGAGCTCACTGCAGATCGCGTGCAGCGTGACGGCTCCCTCGTCAGACAGAAAGCGGAACGGCGATGTGATCGCGACCGGCGAGAGGGCGGTCGGCCCCGCCGCATCGGGTCCCCAGTCGGCGAGCATCGTGACCGACTCGGGCGGGGTGATCTCGACATGACGGCCCGGATCCCACGGAACGTCGGCGTCGATCGAGTCGAACGGCAGATCGAGCGCGGGTGCCTCCATCATCCTCCATCGCCTCCTTTGAGAGCTCGTACTCTAGTTTCGTTGGGCGACGCTCACGGCGTCACCGAGCTCGGCCGCCCGGCGTTCCACGTACTCGACGAGCTCCTCCTCGACGGCCTCGTCAAGCGGTGGCGCCTCGTAGGTCTCGAGCAGCTCTCGCCAGCGATTCGCTGCACGTCCCGCATGATCGAGCGAGCCGCCTCGCGTCCAGCGGTCGAAGTTGTCGGTCGTCCCGACCGTCGGACGCCAGAAGCAGTCGCGGAAACGCTCTAGCGTGTGTTCCGCGCCGAAGAAGTGTCCGCCGGGACCAACCTCGATATGGGCACCGATAGCGAGACTCGCCTCGTCCACCTCGATCTGACCGAACTGGTGGAGCAGGAGGTCGAGCAGCTCGAGGTCGGCAGCGAACTTCTCGAACGACGTCACGAGGCCGCCCTCGAGCCAGCCCGCCGACTGCCAGCAGACGTTCGCCCCGGCGAGGAACGCCGCCTGCAGCGTGTTCATCGCCTCGTACCCCGCCTGATAGTCGACCGCCGGGCTGGCGGTCAGCGTCCCGCCGCCAGAGCGCCACGGCAAACCGATCCTGCGAGCGATCTGCCCCGACGCGTAGAGCCCGAAGGCGGATTCCGGCCCGCCGAACGCGGGCGAGCCGCTCTTCATGTCGGTGGCGGAGAGGAACGAGCCCATCACAGATGGCGTCCCGGGCCGCAAGAGCTGCACGAGCGCGATTCCGGCGAGCGACTCGACGGTCTGTTGAACCAGTGCCGCGGGCACGGTAACAGGGGCCATCGCACCCATCAGCAGGAAGGGCGTGACGATGATCGCCTGGCCAGCTACGGCGTAGCCGAGAATGCCCTCCAGCATCCGACTGTCGAAGCGAAGCGGCGAGTTGCAGTTGCAGTTGGCGAACAGGACCGGCGTCTGCTCGATCTGCTCGCGCCCGCCGAAGACGATCTCCGCCATGTGCAGGCAGTCGTCGGCGGCGACGAAGGACGACGGCTCGCCCGCCCATACCCGATCGGTCAGGCGGATCGCCGCGAGGGCGCGGACGAGGTGCCGCGAGTCGAGCGGTACGTCGTTCGGCTCGAGGATGTTGCGGCCCGGCGTGTCGAGCGCGTCCGAGAGCTGCGTCAGCTTGAGCAACGACTCGAGGTCGGCCATCGTGCCGTCGCGGCGCTCGTCGCCGATCCGGACGAACGGCGGCCCTTGCGCCGGCCCGAAGATCATGTGGTCGCCGCCGATGACGAGATCGCGCTCGGCGTTGCGCGCGCGCATCGCGAAGGTCTCCGGCGCGAGGGCGGCCTGCGCGCGGAGAAAGCCGGGGTCGAACCGCACGAGATCGCCCTCGACTGATTGACCCGCTTCACGGAACAAGTCGAGCGCCTGCGGGTGATCGAACTGCACGCCGACCTCCGCCGCGAGCCGATCGACGCCACGGTCGATCGTCGCGAGCGCCTCCTCGGACAGTGGCTCGAAGCGCGGCATCCGGTTCACGAACACGTCAGCGAACTCCGATCCCGGCGAGGTCCAGGAAGTTCTCGAGGACGACGCGGCCCGCAGGTTGCTCGGGGCTCCACTCCTCGGGATGGAACTGCGTACCCCACCAGGGTCGATCGTTCGCCGCGACGGCCTCGACCGTGCAGGACTCGCTGCTCGCGAGAACGCGGAAGGTGTCGGGCAGCCGACTGATCTCGTCCGAGTGGTGCTGGAAGACGTCGACCCGCGGCTCGAGACCCCTCAGCAGGTCGGAGTAGTCGACGATGTCGATCGTGGCAAAGCCCTCTCCCAGCGGCCGATCGGCAGTCGAGATCTCTCCGCCCGCGGCCCTGACGAGCGTCTGCATCCCCGCGCAGATACCGAGCACCGGGCCGTCGAAGGCGCGCAGCGACTCACTCAGGCGATCGAGTGAAACAGCGTCGTGGCTGCTCCACGGATCGTACGATCCGCTCAGAACGATCGCGTCGAAATCCACTGCTTCGACGTGGGTGTAGTGCACGACCCGAACCGTCGCGGCCGCAAGCGAGGCAAGCCGATTCTCGGCGCGTCTGTAGCGCTCGACGCGCTCCGGCTGAAGCCCGCCGGAATGCTCGGAAAGGACGAAGCCGAGTCGCACAGGGTTGCCCATCAGCTCGGGTTGCCCATCAGCTCGGGTTGCCCATCAGCTCGGGTTGCCCATCAGCTCGCCGCCGCGGCGTCGGGGAGCGCAGACCAGCCGAGCACAGCCGAAAGCTCGTCCGCCGCAGTTCTCAGATCGGGGCCGACCGCCTCCAGGCGTCCCCCGAAACGGAACTTGGGTGCCGAGATGTTGAGTGCGGCCACGATCCGTCCGCGAACATCGCGAACCGGCGCGGCCACGCCGACGAGGCCTGCCTCGAACTCCTCGTCGACGAGCGCATAGCCGCGAGCGCGATCGATGGCGATGCGTCCCGCAAGCTCGGCGACGGTCCTCGGCGCCCGCGGGCCGGACAGAGGAAGCTCCGGCTCGCCAAAGAGCGCCTGGAGCGCCGCGGGATCGTGGTCGAAGAGAAGCACGCGGCCCGCCGACGTGCAGTGGGCGGGCGCGGTCTTGCCGACCCAGTCGGCCGCCCGGATCGCAAGCTCGGGAGACTCGGACAGCAAGGTCAGGACCTGATCGCCTTGCAGAGCCGAGAGGTGCGCCGTTTCGCCGAGCCGTTCGACAAGCTGCGTGAGGAGACGCGGCGCTGCCGCCAGCAGGCGCGGTTCGGACGCCCGCGTGCCGAGCACGAACAGTCGCGCTCCCAGGCGGTAGCCGAGCGTCTCGGTGTCGCGCTCGACGAGGCCATACTCGGCAAGTGTTCGCAGTGATCGCGAGACCTGGCTCTTCTCGCGGCCGACGAGCTCGGAAACCCGAATCACACCAAGCCCTCGACTCTCCACCGCCTCGTCCGTGCCGAGGACAAGCAGGATCTCGACCCCTCGTCTTAGACTAGTTGCGTCAGTAGCAACCATAGTTGCTAAAACTACCACAAGGCGCTGCGGATCGTCAATAACCACGCGCCTTCCGCCTGAGCGTGGATACTGTGCACACCTCACGCTGCGGGTAGAACACGGGAGGAGACCTCAGTCGATGACAGTCGTACTCAACGGATACACCCTGACAGCCGACGAGGTCGTACGGGTCGCCCGCGGCCACGAGAAGGTCGAGGTCCACCCGGACGCGATGGAACGGATCGCTAGGGCGCGCGCAATCGTCGAGAGCGTGGTCGCGGCGGGAACGCCGGCGTACGGAGTTACAACGGGCGTTGCCGCGCGTAAGCGCTACAGGATCGCTCCGGACGAGCAGGCCGAACACAACCGTCTGATGATCGAGACGTTGCTCGTCGGTCAGGGCCCGGCGGCTGCTGAGGATGTCGTACGCGCGTCGATCCTCCGTCTCCTGAACGGGTTCGCCAAGGGAACGGCCGGTGTCCGACCGGTGCTCGCGGAGCGCTTGGCAGACGCGCTCAACGACGGCGCGTTTCCTTCCGTCAAGAGGTACGGGTCGATCGGGATGGCCGATCTGTCGGCGATGGCCGAGTTGGCGCGCGGAATTCTCGGCGACTTCGAGCTCGAGGCGAAGGAAGCCGTCTCGCTCGCCGCCAACAACGCTTTCTCAACCGCGATCGCAACCCTTGCGATCCACGATCTCGAGCGCCTGCTCGACGCCTTCGACGTCGCTGCCGCCCTCGACCTGGAGGGGTTTGCAGCCAACCTCAGCATCCTCCACCCCGCTGCCGCCGAGGTTCGTCCGTATCCCGGTCTGCAAAGGACGATCGCACGCCTGCGGGCGCTGCTCGAGGGAAGCTCCCTGTGGCTCGAGGGGAACGCCCGCAATCTTCAGGACCCGCTGAGCTTTCGCTGTGTTCCGCAGGTTCACAGCGCCGCCCGCGAGGCGCTCGACTACGGCAAGCGACAGCTTGCGATCGAGCTGAACGCCTCGCAGGAGAACCCCCTGATCGTCGCAGACGACAAAGCGATTGTGTCGGTCGGCAGCTTCGACGCGCTGATCCTCGCCGCCGCGCTCGACTTCCTGCGCCTGTCGCTTGCGCCCGTCGTCACCTCGGCCTGCGAGCGGCTGGTCAAGCTCATGCAGGGGCCCACGTCCGGATTGCCGGAAGGTCTCTCGAGCCGCGCCGACTTCGCGACGACGGTCTTCCCGCAATTCGCCTACGTCGCTGCGGCGATCACGGCTGAAGCCCGTCTCCTGGCGGCACCCGTTTCCTACGAGGTCTCGACAACGAGCATCGCGGAGGGGATCGAGGATCGGATGACGCTGGCGCCGCTCGCCGCGCGGAGACTGAGCGAGATGGTCGGGCTGGGCGAGCGTGTCGCCGCGATCGAGCTCTTGGTGGCCGCGCAAGCCGTCGACCTTCGCGGGCCGGACGCCCTCGGCACGGGTACCTCCAACGCGCACGCAGCCGTTCGCGCACTGAAGGTGGGCAGCGCGGACGACGTCGAGGCGGTGTTGGGACTCGTACGCTCAGGCACGCTCACGGCCATCTGAGAGCCTGAACTCGACCAACTGTATCCAGTCGACAGTTCGTGGTATCGTCAGGCTGTGGACGCGAGAGTCGGCACGGCACCCGCCCGATGACCGCCGGGACGAACGTACGGCCGACGATCGAGACTGCTGCGGTCACGATCGATCCCATCTCGCTCGAGGTGATCCGGCACGGCCTCGTGGCCACCGCCGAGCAGATGGCGACCTCGATCGAACGATCGGCTCACTCGCAGGTGATCCGCGAGATGCTCGATTACTCGACCGCGGTGTTCGACGTCGAGGGCGGCATCGTCGCGCAGTCGACCCGGATCCCCATGCACCTCAACTCGATGACCCGGGCGCTCCGCACGATGCTGGCCCGCTTTCCACTCATCGGGTGGCGGAAAGGAGACGTCTACGCCACGAACGACCCGTACTCGGGTGGTCAGCATCTCCCCGACATCCAGACGTTTGCGGCCGTCTTCGTCGGAGACGAGGCGATCGCAATCACCGGGACGCTCGGCCACCATCTCGACGTAGGCGGACGGGGAGCTGCAAGCTACGGAGCCGACGCGACCGAGATCTATCAGGAGGGCTTCCGTATCCCACCGACGCGCATCGTCACCGGCGGCGTCCCGAACGAAGTCTTCTTCCCCCTGTTCGAGGCCAACATCCGGGTCCCGCAGAAGACCGTTAGCGACCTGCGTGCTCAGATTGCGGCGCTGTCGATCGGTGCGGGCGAGGTCGTCCGTCTGGCGCGGCGCTACGGCGCCCCGACGGTGGCAGCCGCGACACGCGAGCTGATCGCAGGCTCGGAACGACGCATGCAGGCGGCGATCGCGACCGTTCCAGAGGGGGTCTACGAGGCGGAGGACATAGTCGACGGCGATGGCCTCGACGACGAGCCGCTGCACGTCCGCGTTGCCGTCGAGCGCCGCGGAGACACGCTTCACGTCGATTTCACGGGCACCGCCGCACAGACGCGAGGGCCGATCAACTGCCCCATCGCCTCGACCGAGTCGGCCGTCTACTACGCAGTGACTGCGATCCTCGACCCGGGTATCGCCCCGAACCACGGCAGCTACCTGCCGGTGAAGGTGGTGGCTCCGTACGGCAGCGCTCTCAACCCGCGCCCTCCGGCGCCCGTCGTCGGCCGGAACGTCTTCACGCACCGTGTTGCGACGGTCGTGATGGCAGCGCTCGGGAAGGCACTCCCGGACAGGGCGATTGCTCCGTACTACGGGAACTCCAACGTCTACATCCTCTCCGCCTACGACGATGCAGGGCGCGCGAACGTCCAGTTCGAGATCGAGGTCGGAGGTTGGGGCGCGCGGCGCGGCCTCGATGGACCCGACTGTTTGTCGGCCGGGATCCACAACCTCGCCAACAATCCGATCGAGCTCGTCGAGAACGAGTTCCCGCTGCGCGTGCTCACGTATGCGCTACGGCCGGACTCCGGCGGTGTCGGTCGTTTCCGCGGCGGCTTGGGCGCGGAGCGCTCGTTCGAGGTGCTGGTCGACTGCGAGCTCTCGACCCAGTTCGATCACGTGAAGTACCCCCCGCCAGGCCTGAACGGCGGCGGCCCGGGTGCGGCGGCGAGGATCCTCGTCGAGCGAGACGGGGTGGTCGACGAGCTGCCGGGGAAGTCGGGCGGCCGGCGGTTGCAGAAGGGAGACCGGGTAACGGTTCTCACGCAGGGCGGGGGTGGGCTCGGCCCCGCCGGGGAGCGCGACGCCGACGCCCTCGCCCACGACCTCCTCACGGGGAAGGTGTCCGCCGAGGCGGCGACAGCGGCCTACCCACAGCTCGCCGCGAGGCTGGGCTCGTGAGCGCAAGCTGGTATATCGGCGTCGACATCGGCGGCACGTTCACCGACGTCGTCGCCGTCGACGCCGAGAGCGGCGCGCTTCACCATCTCAAGGTTCCTTCCTCTCGCAGCGATCCCGCCGCAGGCTTCGTGCACGGCCTCGAGGCGCTCGACGCGGAGATCGGCGTACGGCCGAACGAGTTGCGTTTGCTGCTGCACGGCACGACGCTCGCGACCAACGCGATCATCGAGCGGCGGCTTGCGCCCACGGCGCTCGTGACGACGGAGGGCTTCCGCGACGTGCTCGAGATAGGGCGGCACTGGCGCGCCGAGCTGTACGACCCGTTCCTCGAGTATCCAGGCCCACTCGTCTCCCGCGAGCTCCGCTTCGAGGTGCGCGAGCGAATCGACGCGGCCGGCGCGGTGGTCGAGCCAGTGCAGGGCGAAAGCGCCGCCGCGGTAGTACGAGCGCTCGAGGATGCGAACGTCGAGTCGGTGGCGGTCGTCTTCCTGCACTCCTACCGGAATCCCGCCCACGAGGAAGAGGTCGTCGCGCAACTCCGGGCGACGAACGGCTGGTACGTCTGCGCGTCGGCAGAGCTCTCCCGCGAGTTGCGCGAATACGAACGCACGTCGACAACCGTGCTGAACGCGGCGTTGATGCCCTTGATCGACAGCTATCTGACCCGGCTCGAGACAGGCCTCGAAGCGGCTGGGAGCACAGCATCCCTGTTCGTGACGCAGTCGAACGGGGGCGCGCTCACGCCGGCGGCTGCCCGCGCGCGGCCGGTGACGCTTGCGCTCTCCGGACCAGTGGCAGGAGTCGTAGCGTGCTCCCGCCTCGGCCGGACGGTCGGGCGCGGAAACCTGATCTGCTTCGACATGGGTGGGACGAGCGCCGACGTCTCGATCATCAGCGACTTCGAGCCCAGAGTGTCGAGCGAGCTTACGATCGGCGAGCTGCCGATGCGGCTGCCCGCAGTCCATGTCCATTCGATTGGGGCAGGCGGCGGCTCGATCGCGTCGCGCGACGCCGGAGGAGCCTTGCGTGTCGGGCCCCAGAGCGCCGGCTCGGAGCCGGGACCCGCCTGCTACGGCCGCGGCGGCACGGCGCCTACGGTAACCGACTGCCAGCTCCTGCTCGGCCGCCTTACCGCGCAGTTTCCACTGGCAGGGCGTCTCGGACTCGATCGCGAGCTGGCGAGCACCGCGCTCGAGCCGCTCGCCGACGAGCTGGAGCTGAGCATCGACGATGCTGCTGCCGGCGTGATCGAGGTTGTGAATGCTGCGATGGAAGGGGCGGTCAGAGTCGCTCTGCGCAGTCGTGGCGACGATCCGCGTGACTTCGCCCTCGTCGCCTTTGGAGGGGCTGGCCCGCTCCATGCCGCCGAGCTTGCTCGCCGGCTCTCGATCGACACGGTGATCGTGCCGCCGCATCCCGGGACGCTTTCTGCCCTCGGCCTGCTCACCGCGGACGTGCGGCTCGATTTCGCAATGAGCGAGTTGCACCGGAACGGCGAGCCCGAGCTCGCAACTGCGCTCCTCACCGCTTACGATTCGTTGGCCGCGCAGGCGGAGTCGGAGGTGTCGGGCGACGAGCAGCTCCGCTCCCGTACGTACTCTTCGACGCACTCGTGCGACGTTCGCTACCGCGGTCAGGCATACGAGGTGAACGTGCCCGTGGAGCTCGAGCATCTCCGCGCAGGCGCGACCGAAGCTCTCTTCGAAGGCTTTCACCAACTGCACTACCAGGCGTATGGGTTCTCCAGTCCTGAAGACGAATGTGAGGTCGTCACGATGCGGCTTGTCGCGACCGTGGTGATCGAGAAGCCGCCGCTCGACCAGGTTCCGTCGCGGCATGGCGGCGGCGCATCCTCGACACGCTCGGTGTTCGTTCCAGGCGAGGGATTCGTGGATGCGGCAATCTACGAACGTTCAGACTTGGCGCCCGGAGCTGCGATGAGAGGTCCGGCGGTGATCCACCAGGCAGACTCGACGACGCTCGTACCCTCCTACGCTGAGGCCACGCTCGACCCGTTCTCGAACCTCCTCCTGTCGATCGACGCGGCGACGGACGCATGAGACTCGACGCATGAGAGTGCCGGTCGATCGAGTCGAGACAGTGGTCGTCCGTCTCCCCGCCCGATCCGACTTCCGCTGGCTGTCGCTCTCGAGGCCGCTCGGCGAGTTCGTCCTCGTACGACTTTCCGGCGACGGCGTCGAAGGTTGGGGCGAGGTCGTCGGGCTCCGCGACTGGGGCGACGCCGACGGGAGGCGTCACGGCGAGACACCCGCAACGATCTGCTCGATCGTGCACGAGTATCTCGCGCCGCTCTTGCTCGCCGGCCCAGTAGCCCTCGGGGAGCTCGCAGGCCGGTTCGACGAGGTCGTTGTCGGCAATCCGTATGCGAAGGCGTTGCTGGACATCGCGATGCACGATCTCGTCGGTCGCGCCTGCGGCGTGCCCGCCTACACGCTGCTCGGGGGTCGAGCGCGCGACGCGGTGCCGGTCGCGCACATGCTGGGCCTGATGCCGGAGGACGAGGCGCTCGCCGAGGGTAGGGCTGCGATCGACGACGGCGTAACGGCGCTCCAGGTGAAGGGCGGACAGGATGTCGAACGAGACGTTCGGGTGATCGCGGATCTGCGTACCTCGCTTGGGCCTGACGTCTGGCTGCGGCTCGATGCGAATGGCGGCTACAGGGGCCGAACGCGGGCGCGCCGTGCACTCGCCGCTCTCGACGAGGCCGGCGCCGACCTCGTCGAGCAGCCGCTTCTCGGTCTCGCGAATCTCGAGACGGCACACGCCGGCTCCCCCGTGCCCGTGATGGCAGACGAGGCGTGTTGGAGTCCTGCCGACGCGCTCGAGCTGGTCGGTCGGCGGGCGGTGGATGCTCTGTCGGTCTACGTCGGCAAGGCCGGCGGAATGGCTCGCGCGCGCGAGGTCTGCACGATCGCGCGGGCCGCCGGACTGCCGCACGACCTCAACGGCGCGCTCGAGCTCGGGATCGGCAACGCGGCCAACCTGCACGTGGCACTGAGCTCGCCGGCCGAGTTGTTGCCAAGCGTGATCCCGGTCAACGCTCCGGCCGGCGCGTCACCCACTGCGACCGCCGGGCGGTACTTCGACGACGACGTCGTGACGCAGGCGTTCGCGTACCGCGACGGATCGCTCCTGGCGAACGAGGAGCCGGGCCTCGGCGTCGAGGTCGACCTCGACAAGGTCGAGCACTACTGCGTCGAGCGGCGCGAGACCACGAAGGCGACGAGCTGACGATGGCCAAGGTCGGGATCACGTGCGGGGGTGTCTGGTGGCCGCCAGAGTACTTCCAGGCGGTCGAGGAGCTCGGCTTCGACTCGATCTGGACCGGCGAGCACATCGTCTTCCATCGGCCGATCCTGGACGCCATGCCCGTCCTCGCAGGCATCGCGGCGGTGACCGAGCGAATCCAGCTCGGCCCGGCCGCGATCCTCACTCCGCTCCGCCACCCGACGATGCTCGCCAAGGAACTGGCCACTCTCGACATCATCTCGGGCGGGCGTCTGATCGTCGTCGCGGGCGTCGGCGGAGACTTCCCGAAGGAGTTCGAGGCCGCCGGGGTCCCGCTGGCGGGCCGGGGACGGCGGACCTCCGAGACGATAGAGATCATGCGCCGCTATTGGACGGAGGACACGTTCTCCTACTCGGGGACGGCGTTCGAGCTCGAGGAGGTCTGGCTAACGCCCAAGCCGAACCGACCGGGCGGGCCGCCGATCTGGCTGGCAGGGCGCAGCGACGCCGCGATCGAGCGCGCCGCCCTGCTCGGGGACGGCTACATGCCGTACATGTACACCGCAGCCCGCTGCAAGGCCGCTTTCGACGAGGTGCGGGAGAAGGCAGCCGCGCTCGGCGTGGAGCTTCGCCCGGGTTTCACGGAATCGGCGTTCGTCTACGTGAGCATGCACGACTCGCCCGAGCAGGCCCGCGAGCTCGGCATCCGCGACCTCTCCTGGCGCTACGGCAAGGACTTCACACCCTGGATCGACAAGTACTGCGTCCACGGCACGCCCGAGACATGTGCCGGATTGCTGCGCGAGTTCGCCGACGTCGGCATCCAGCATCTCGCACTCGGCATGATCCACGAGGAGAGCATCGCCGTGGATCCGGCGCCGTCGCGCGACGCGTCGCGAGGGACACTCGAGACGATCGAGCGCTACGCGCGTGAGCTGTTGCCCGCGTTGCAGTGACGGTGACGCAGACTCCGGATTGGCTCCTGCTCCGGAAGCGCGACCCGGCCGGGCTCGCAGCAGCGGAGCCGGGACGCGAGGTCACCGCCGGGAAGCTCTGGATTGTCGCTGAGGCGATGGCCCGCAGGTTCCGCGCGGCCGGCGTCCTGCCCGGCGATCGGGTCGTTCTCGCGCTGCCCAGTTCGATTCGTTTCGTCGAGATGTACCTCGGAGTTCGGCTTTGCGGCGGCGTGCTCGTCAACATTCCCTGGCAATGGCGACGCGAGCTCCTCGGCGTCGTCGAGGAGACCGAGGCGCGCGCAGTCGTCCTCGACGAGCGTGTGGACCCCGAGATCGCCAGCGAGCTCGGCGAGCTCACGGTCTCGTTCCCGGACGACCTGCCGACGCCGGGCACAGCCGTTTCGAGCTCGGCCCGTGGGCCGGACGAGATCGCCTGGATCGCGTACAGCTCCGGCACCACGCTACGGCCGAAGGGCGCAGTGCACACAGAAAAGACCCTCGCGCTGATGGCCGACGGTTTCGTACAGCGCTACGGCCTCGGCCCGGCGGACGTGATCCTCGTCGCCGCCCCGGCCGGCCACGCGGTCGGCTTCGTCTACGGGGTCGAGCTCGCGCTGCGGGCCGGGTGCGCGATGGTGCTGCTACCGACGTGGGATCCCGCAGCGTGCGCCGAGCTGATCGCGCGGTACGGGTGCAGCTTCGTGGCCGCGCCGACGCCGTTCCTGCTCGACCTGGTCGAGCTCGCAGAGCGGGACGGGCCGTCGGCGTTCGCGAGTTTGCGCGTCTTCCTCTGCGGTGGAGCCCCCGTTCCCACCTCGTTGCTCGAGCGGGCACGCGCAGCGCTGCCGAGCACGGACGCGACCGCCTACTACGGGAGTTCGGAGTGCGGCGGCGTGACCACCTGCCCACCGGAGGCGCCGCTGGGCAAGAAACTGACGACCGACGGACTGCCGCTGCCCGGCATGGAGGTTCGCGTCGACGAGGGCGAGCTCCTCGTCCGCGGCACCCAGCTCGCACGCGGCTACTGGGGCGAACGCGACCAGGACCGGTTCCGGGCGGACGGGTGGTTCGCTACCTGCGACGAGGCGACGCTCGATGCTGCCGGCTACATCCGCATCATCGGTCGGCTCGACGACCGGATCGTCCGCGGCGGTGTCAACATCTCACCGGTCGAGGTCGAGCAGGTCCTCGCTGCACATTCGGCGGTACGGGACATCGCGGTCGTTGGAGTGCCAGATCAACGCCTTGGAGAGCGCGTCGCCGCCGCCGTCGTCGCCAGCGACGTGCCGCCGACGCTTGCAGGCTTGCGCGAGCACTGTCGGGCGGCGGGACTTGCCAAGCTGAAGTGGCCGGAGCTCGTCGTACTCGTGGCCGAGCTGCCGCGCTCGCCCAGCGGCAAGGTGCTCCGAGCAGAGTTGCGCCGAGATTTCGAGCGGGCGTGACAACGGCGGTTCTCAACGAGGTCGTCGTCTCGGTTGTCACCGGAGATCCTGCCGCTGCGATCTGCGTCCGTCATCTAGGCCGTCTCGGGGCGACGATCTTTCCGGGCGCGCACCCCGGCGCAGACGTCGTGCTCGTCGGTGACGAAGGAGCGAAGGTCGAGGTCGGCGCCGGCGGCACGCTCGTGTGCGTGTTCGAGTCCCATCGACTCCGGCATGGAGGACTGGTCGCCTCCGAGACCACCGCCCAGGCTGCAATCGCTCTCACGGACTACATCGCGGCGCCCGGCGACCCGCCCGCCCGCACAGGCTGCGACATCGGGACGAGCGTTACGGGCTTCTGCGCGACGCAGGCGGTCCTCGCGTGGCTCTACGGAGGTCGCATTCCGGGTGAGCAGAACGAGATTCGCGTATCTGCGCTACGCGCGCTCTCG
>JBBQPW010000008.1:0-23438 GCA_038216845.1 Gaiellales bacterium
CGCGGGTTCGCTCCTGCGCCCGGGGTCGTGACGCGGTTCCGTCCGCCGCTCGGGCCTGGCGTGCGGGTCGACACGGCGATGTTCGAAGGAGCGATGATTCCGCCGCACTACGACTCGTTGATCGCAAAGCTGATCGTCCACGACGAGACGCGCGCGGCGGCGATCGCCCGCGCTATTCGCGCGCTCCGCGAGTTCGAGATCGAGGGCATCCCCACGACCCGTGATCTTGCGATCGACGTGCTCCGGTCGCGCGAGTTCGCGAGTGGGATGTACTCGACGAGCTACCTTGAGGAGATGGAAGGTCGTCTCCCGTCTCTCGCACCCGCATGAAGAGGGCTGCGAGCTCATTTCACAGTGAGGCCTTGTGCCGTCGGGGCGAGCTGTGCACGCACGCTGCCGCGTCTTCAGTCGCGCCACTGGAAATCGCGTTGGGGACAGACTTAAGTCTGTCCCCAACGCAGTTTCTCAACCCTCCCTGCGTCCTTGCATCGCACGCATCCAGCTCGCCCCGACGACGAAGCTCACTCTGAAATGAGCTCTAAGGTTCCAGGTCGTCGCGAGTCCCGCCGGACCGCGCTCTTCCTGCTCTATCAGTGGGATCTCACCGGGCAGCCGCTCGCGTCGCTGTACGAGGGGACGCCCGACGAGTTCGCAGCCGACCTCGCAAGTGCGGTGGCCGATCGGGCCGAGCGTCTCGACGAGCGGATCACCGCGGTCTCGGACGGCTGGAGCGCCGACCGTCTCGGTACGCTCGAACGCAACATCCTGCGGGTTGGTGTCTATGAACTGGAGGAGGGGACCGTGCCGCCGGAGGTGGCGATCAACGAGGCTGTGGTGCTCGCGAAGAGGTACGCAACCGACGAGGCAGCCGGTCTCGTGAACGGCATCCTCGGCCACATCCAACGCGAGGTGACCGCATGACCTCCCTCGCCTCCGGCTCGGTCGTGGGGGTCGGAAATAGTCATGGGGACGGACTTACGTCTGTCCCCATGGCAGTCACGCATCCCCCACGAGGAGCCCCCTTCTTTGCTGAGCTGGGGGAAACCTCCCGGTTTCCCCCACACCCCCATCCGCGAGCTCATGGGCCGGAGGTGCACCAATGAGCTCCACCGACTCGCTCGGGCGCGCGCACGAGTTGCTCGAGCGGCTGCAGGCACAACTAGCAGATCTCGAGCGCCTTGCGGACGCCGGCGAGACGGAGAGCGCGATCGACGCCCTTGCCGGCGCCGCCGAGTTGGCAAAGGAGATCGAGGCGGAGGTCCAACGCGCTAGGACGAGCGCCGATGCTGGCACCTGACGCGCTCCGCGAGCTGCTCGAGGATCATCTCGAGGGTCTGTCGTTTCCAGCTGCGTTGCACGGTCAGGAGGCGTCGATGCGCTACGCAGTTGCCGGCGGTAAGCGAGTGCGTGGTGTCATTTGCCTGGCCACGGCCGAAGCTGCGGGCTCTCCTGCGCACATCGCGCTTCCGGCCGCCGCGGCGCTCGAGCTCGTGCATGCGTTCTCGCTCGTGCACGACGACCTCCCATCCCTCGACGACGACGCCGAGCGCCGCGGTCGGCCGAGCGTCTGGGCCGAGTTCGGTGAGGGGGTCGCCGTGCTCGCAGGCGACGCGCTGCTCGCGGAGGGGTTGCGGCACGCGCTGTCCTATCCGTCGCCTGAACTAGGCCGTGAGCTGACCGACGCAATACTCGGGATGATCGGTGGGCAGTACCTCGACATCAACCGCTCCGAGGTCGATCTCGCGGAGCTTCACCGGCTCAAGACGGGGCGTCTGTTCGCGGCGTCGGTCGGGCTCGGGCTCTGGGTGGCTGACGTGCCCGCGCCGGAGCAGGCGGCGTGGCGCGCTTTCGGCGAGGAGCTGGGCCTCCTGTTCCAGATAGTCGATGACGTTCTCGACGGCGACGGCTACGCGCAGCGACTCGGCGTCGAGCGAGCGCGCGAGCTCGCGGCGGAGGCGGCAGCTCGTGCTCGGGCGCGATTGGCAGTGCTCGACGCGGATACGACGGTGCTCGGCGAGATCGTCGACGGGCTCACCGTCCGAACGGCCTGAGCGATGCCCGTCCTCCCTGGGCATGTCCCCCCTGGCCGAGTCTTCGGGGCACCCCAGCCCACCTCCCGGCTTCGATCCTATTCGGGAAATCCGCGCGCGTGGGAGACGACTTCGTGCCGATTTCTCGTACGGCCGGTGGCAGGACGATGAAGAAGCGCCTCGATGTCCTGATGGTCGAGCGCGGCCTTGCAGAGAGCCGCAGTCAGGCGCAGGCGATGGTGCTCGCCGGGCTCGTCCACGACCACGACAAGCCGGGATCCCAGCTCGACGAGTCGGCAGAGATCACGGTCGACCGGCCGCCACGCTTCGTCTCGCGCGGCGGCGAGAAGCTCGCGCACGCGCTCGAGGCGCTCGGAGTCGATCCGGCGAACCGCGACTGCCTCGACGTTGGGGCATCGACGGGCGGCTTCACGGACTGTCTTCTTCAGCTCGGCGCCGCGCGTGTCATCGCTCTCGATGTCGGCTACGGGCAGCTCCATCCAAAGGTGCGCGGAGACTCTCGTGTCACCGTTCTCGAGCGGACGAATGCCCGGCACGTCCGCGAGCTCCCGTTCCCGCCCGACCTCGTGGTCTGCGATGTGTCATTCATCTCGGTTCGAACGGTGCTCGCCGCGGTACTCCCCTTTGCACGACCCGGCTGGGAGGCGGTCGTACTCGTCAAGCCGCAGTTCGAAGCGGGGCGTGTCGATGTCCCGAAGGGCGTGGTTCGTGATCCGAAGGTTCGTCGCGCGACGGTCAAGGCGGTGGCCGAAGCGGCCATCGCGTGGGATGGCGAGGTAATCGGCGCCGTAGACTCTGGGCTTCCGGGGCCAAAGGGGAACCGGGAGACGTTCCTCCACCTCGTCAACAATCCGACCGCGAGACTCGCCGATGACATCGACCGCTGGATCGACGACGCTACTCGGTAGGCCCGTTCGACGGGCGGCCGTCGTGACCCACGGCAGGCTGGAGACGATCGGCGCGGCGGTCGAGCGAGTGCGGGAGGTTGCGGCGCAAACTGGGGTGGAGATCCTCCTGGAGAGCGACGAGCTGGTGGATGTCGACCTCGCGGTGGTGCTCGGCGGGGATGGAACGATGCTCCGTGCGCTGACCCGGTTCCTCGGTGCGCGTGTTCCGGTACTCGGTGTGAACTTCGGCCGCGTTGGCTTCCTCAGCTCCATGACTCAGGGCGAGCTCGAAAGCGGCCTTACGCGGGTGTTCTCCGGCGAGTACGACGTGGTCGAGCTGCCGACGCTCGACGTCGAGACGGCAGACGCGCGGCATGTAGCCGTAAACGATGCGGTTGTCACGAGCGGTGAGCTCGGAAGGATGGTCGAGCTCGAATGGGCGGTTGGCGGCGAGGATCTCGGTAGGCAGCCGTGCGATGGCGTGATCTGCTCGACGCCGTCCGGTTCGACGGCCTACAACCTGTCCAACGGCGGGCCGGTGCTCGTCTGGGGGATCGACGCGATGGCGATCACGTTCGTCGCGCCGCACTCCCTGCACGCCCGCCCGCTCGTCGTGCCGCGCGGTCGCGATCTCGTCGTCTCGAACCGCACCGCGGACGTCCCAGTGGCGGTACTCGTCGACGGACATCGCGTCGCGGATGCAAGCCCTCGCGACGGTGAGGTCACGATCCGCCTCGGCGAGGTGCACTCGCTGCTCGCGACGTTGCCGGAGGCGACGTTCGTGCGCCGGTACAGGCAGAGCTTTGCTTCGTAGGCTGCGCATCGAGAACCTCGTCCTGATCCGAGAGGCGGAGCTCGAGTTCGCGCCCGGGTTGAATGCTCTCACGGGGGAGACCGGGGCGGGGAAGACCATCTTCGCCCAGGCCATCGGCCTTCTTCTCGGCACGCGCGGTGATGTGGCAGCTGTCGGAGCGGCGGGCGACGAGGCGTATGTCGAGGCCGAGTTCGACGTTCCCAACGCGCTCGTCGGCGACGACGAGCTCGCGGCGATCGAGGAAGTTCGTCCCGCGGGCGAAACGGGGATCGTGCTCGCCCGACGCATCTTCCCGGACGGGCGCACGCGCGCATACGCGTGGGGCCGTACCGTCGCGCGCGAGGATCTCGCGGCGGCCGCCGAGCGACTCCTCGCGATGTCCGGACAGTTCGAGCAGCGGCGCCTCGCGAGACCGGCCCACCAGCTCGAGACACTCGACTCGTTCTGTGGTCCCGAGCAGCTCGCGCGACGATCGGCGACGCGTGGTGCCTGGCGCGAGCTCGTGACCCTGCGGCGTCGCCGCGACGATCTTGCACGGGACGCCGACAGCGTGGCCGAGCGGCTCGCGGAACTTCGTCTCCTGATCACCGAGACGGAAGGCTTCGAAGCGGGGGAAGAAGATCGCCTACGTGCTGACCGAGAGCGCCTCCTTCACGTGACCGAGCTCGCCGACGCGGTCGCCGCAGCTGCTCAGGCCGTGGCTCCCGATGACGGAGAGGGCGCGGCGTCACTCGCGGCGGCGGCCGAACGAGCGCTCAACCCGGTCGAGCAGCTGGCGCCCGAGCTCGGGTCGGTGGCGCGCGAGCTGCGCGATGTCGTCATCCGGCTCAGTGACGCAGGGAGCGATCTGCACCGCTATCTCGCCTCGCTCGAGGCCGATCCCGACCGCCTGGCCGAGATCGAGGCTCGGCTCGATCAGCTGGCGGCGGCACGGAGGCGCTTCAAGTGCGAGACGACAGGTGATCTTCTCGAACAACGTCGGGCGGCGGCCGAGGAGCTTGCCGCGCTCGATGATGGCGAGGATCCGCTTGCATCAGCCATCCGGCAGGTCGATGAGGCGGAGATACGGTACGACCTTCTCGCCGAGCAGCTTCGCGCCGAGCGAACGGCAGCGCAGGAGCGGTTCGCTGCGGCAGTCGTCGCCGAGCTTGTGGGACTCGGAATGGGAGACGGCGAGTTCCGGATCGACCTCCGCGAGGGCACACCCGGACAGACCGGCGCTGACGAGGTTGCGTTCCTGATCCGGCCGAATCCCGGGCTGCCGTTCGGTGCGATCGCCGAGACGGCGTCGGGCGGCGAGCTGTCCCGGGTGGCGCTCGCGCTTGCGGCCGTCGCCGGCGGCGAGACCCTCGTCTTCGACGAGATCGACGCCGGCATCGGCGGCCAGACTGCTCACCGTGTTGCCGAGACGCTGCAGAAGCTTGCGGGCAGCACACAGCTGATCACGATCACCCACCTGCCACAGATTGCGAGCGCCGCCGACCGCCACTTCCGCGTGGAGAAGGTGCCCGGCGATCCGACCCATACGAAGATCGAGCTTCTGGACGACGCACAGTGTCGAGACGAGCTCGAGCGGATGCTCGGCGGGCACGAGTTCCTCGCCACCGTCGCCGGCGATCCGCCGGGGACAGCCTCGTGAGCCCGGTCGAGCACACCGGCACGGCGCGGCTCGGTCGCCGGACGAAGGATCTCGTCAAGCGGCTGCAGCCGAACGACATCGCGATCATCGACCACACCGATCTCGACCGGGTGTCGGCGGAGGAGCTCGCGGAGGTCGGAGTGCGCGTCGTCGTCAACGCCTCACGCTCGGTGAGCGGTCGGTTTCCGAATCCGGGGCCGCTCGAGCTCGTCCAGAGCGGAGTCCACCTCATCGACGTGCCCGGCGCTGCGCTGTTCGACGATCTGGTCGACGGCGAGACGCTGACGGTCCGCGGCGCGAACCTGTTTCGGAACGGCGACTGCATCGCGAGCGGGCGGGCGTTGTCCGTCGCGGAGCTCGAGGACGCGCTCGCCGAGCAGCGGTCGCGCGTCACCGAAGCGCTCGAGGCGTTCGCCGACAACACCCTGCAACACCTGCGCGAAGAAGGTGGCCTGCTATCGGACGGCATCACGTTTCCGCCGCTCACGACTCGCTTCCGCGACCGGCACGCGCTCGTCGTCGCGCGCGGCCCCGGCTACAAGCGCGATCTGCGGATCGTCCGCCCCTACATCCGCGACTTCAAACCCGTGCTCGTTGCCGTTGACGGAGGTGCCGATGCGCTGCGCGAGGTCGGCCTCAAGCCGGACGTCATCGTGGGCGACATGGACTCGGTGTCCGACGAGGCGCTGCGCTCGGGCGCCGAGCTGCTCGTTCACGCGTACCCGGACGGTCGGGCGCCCGGTGCCGTTCGCCTGGAGCGGCTCGGAGCTCGCTACGAGACGGTTGCGGCGCCGGGAATCAGCGAGGACATCGCCTTGCAGCTCGCGCACGCGCGCGGTGCGGAGTTGATCGTCGCGGTCGGGACGCACTTCAACATCGTCGAGTTCCTCGAGCGCGATCGCGCGGGTATGGCGTCCACATTCGTCACCCGGCTGAAGGTGGGGGAGGTGCTCGTCGATGCGAAGGGCGTCTCGCGGCTCGTCAACCCGCGCGTCGGGATCGGACCGCTCGTGGCGTTCGCGACCGTCGGCGTCGCATCGATCGTTGTCGCAGTCCTCGCCTCGCCTGCCTTGCGGAACGTGATCTCCGCGCTGCTGCGCAGTGTCGCCAGCTCTCTCGGTCTGTAGAGACCGTCTCTCTGCGACACTCCTGCGCGTGTTCGACTTCCGCTACCACGTCGCGTCGCTGATTGCGGTGTTCATCGCGCTCGTGATCGGGATCCTCGTCGGGATCGGCCTCTCGGGCCGCGGGTTCGTCAGCGACGCCGAGCGGACAAACCTCGAGGCGACGATCACCGGGCTCCGGGGCGAGCGCGACTCGGGACGGGCCGCGCTTGCGCTTGCGACTGCTCGGCAGGCAACCGCCGACTCGTACCTGGCAGACACGTATCCGACCCTCGTCGCCGGCCGGCTGCGAGGGCTGCGGATCGCGGTCGTCTCCGTCGGTTCGATCGACCAGGCCGTGGATCGCGCGATCACACAGGCCGTCCGCGATGCAGGCGGAAGGATCGTCCGCGTCAGAGTCCTGCGTATCCCGCTGGATGTCGCGGGAGTCGAGCGCATTCTCGCGAAGCGCCCTGCGTTGAAGGTGTTTTCTGGAGTCGAAAAGGCGGGGGATCTCGGTCGCGGTGTCGCCGCGGAGCTCGTCGACGGTGGCAAGACGCCGCTTCTCGACGCGCTCGGAGACGCGCTGCTCGAGGAGCGCGACGGCAGCGGGCAGCCGCTCGTCGACGCGATCGTGATCAGCCGGCCGGCGCCCCCTCAGCAGGGACTTCCGCAGAAGTTCCTCGCCGGCGTCTACGCCGGGCTCGCGGACGGTGGACTGCCGGCTGTCGGCGTCGAGCGTGCGACGCCGCGCCTCTCGGCCGTGCCGGCGTTTATCCGCGCGGGACTGTCGACCGTCGACAGTGTCGACACGTCGGTCGGCCGGCTCGCGCTCGTCCTCGAGCTGGCCGGCGCTGCGTCGGGCCACTACGGCGTGGGGCCGGCCGCAACCGACGGGATCCTGCCACCGTTCCCGACCACACCAACACAGGGGTGAGCCCGGGAGAGAACCCGCTCACGATCCTGATCGCCGCACTGGACGAGGAGGAGCGGATCGCGGACACGGTCGCGAACCTGCGGCTCGCGTTCCCGGACGCGCAGGTGATCGTCGCCGATGACGGCTCGCGCGACACGACGGCGGATGTCGCCGAGCGAGCAGGCGCCCGCGTTGTCCGTCTGCCGCGGCGCGGCAAGGGGCAGGCGTTGACGGTTGCCGAGCTAGGTGCTCCCGCGGGCGCGTTGCTCCTCTGCGACGCGGATCTGCGAGGCGACCTCGTACGCCTCGTTGCGAGCGATGCAGACATCGCAGTGGCGGCATTCTCGCAACGGCAGGGCGGCGGCTTCGGGCTGACGAAACGCATGGCACGCAAGCTGATCCGCTCGCTCAGTGGCTTCGACGCGCGTGAGCCGCTCTCGGGTCAGCGTCACCTCACCGAGGAGGCGCGCGCAGCATGTTTCCCTTTGGCGGCCGGCTTCGGTGTCGAGACGCGAATGACGATCGACGCCGTGCGCGCCGGACTCCACGTCGAGGAGATCGAGTTGCCGCTCGCGCACCGCGCCACCGGGCGCGACCTGCGCGGTTTCGCCCACCGAGGCAGGCAGCTCGTCGAGATCGGCCTCGCCTGCGGGCCACAGGGCGTGAACTTCCGTGGCCTGCGGCTGCCGCTCGTCGGCCTTCTCGTCGGCGTTGTAGCCCCGAGCGTCGCCCCGGTCGCGTTGGTCGGTGCCGCCGACGATCTCTGGAGCGGGCCCGAGCGCGGGTTCCGCGGCCACCTCCGTGGTGGTGCGACGACGGGTGTGCTCAAGCTCGTCGCGATCCCGCTCTGGGGCCTCGTGCGAACGAGGTCGATCTCCGGCGCACTTCTCGTCGGTCTCTCTGCGAACGCCGTCAACCAACTCGACACGCGCCCAGGTCGAGCCCTCAAGGCGTTCCTGCTCGGCTCCCTCGTAGTCGGAAACGGAGGAAAACACGCTGTGGGATTGGCCGTCCTGCTCGCTCCCTACGATCTTCGGGAGATGACGATGCTCGGAGATGCAGGATCGAACGCCCTCGGCGCGCTGCTAGGGTTGAGTTCCGTGAAGCGATTCGCGGGCTGGAGGAGATTGAGTGCGATAGCCGCGCTCGGCGCCCTCACCGCCTACGGCGAGCGCAATTCTCTCGGCCGGCTCATCGAGAAGACGCCCGTCTTGCGCGAGCTTGACGCTCTGGGCAGGCAAACGGCATGAGCGAGCAGCCGCAGACGAAATACGTGTTCGTCACGGGCGGCGTTGTGTCGGCGCTCGGGAAAGGGATCGTCGCAGCGTCGCTCGGCAGGTTGCTAAAGGCGCGCGGTCTCCGTGTACAGGCACAGAAGTTCGACCCGTACCTGAACGTCGATCCGGGCACGATGAGCCCGTTCCAGCACGGCGAGGTGTTCGTCACCGAGGACGGCGCCGAGACCGATCTCGACCTCGGCCACTACGAGCGCTTCATCGACGAGAACCTCTCGCGCAACGCGAGCCACAGCGCCGGCTCCGTCTGGGACACGGTCCTACGCAAGGAACGCCGCGGCGAGTTCCTGGGCGCGACGGTGCAGGTGATCCCGCACATCACGAACGAGATCAAGGCGCGCATCCGCCGTGGCGCTGCCGCGAGCCCGGTCGACGTCGTGATCTCCGAGATCGGCGGCACCGTCGGCGACATCGAGTCCTTGCCGTTCCTCGAGGCGATCCGCCAATTCCGGCGTGAAGTCGGTCACGAGAACGTCCTCTATCTGCACGTCACGCTCGTGCCGTTCATCGAGGCGGCGGGCGAGCTGAAGACGAAACCAACGCAGCACTCCGTGAACGAGTTGCGCCGCATCGGTATTCACCCCGACGTCGTGGTGTGCCGCTCGCACGAGCCTTTGTCGCACGAGATCCGGGAGAAGATCGCCCTGTTCGCCGACGTCGACGCGGGCGCCGTCATCGCGTCGCCCGACGTCCCCGACGTGTATCTGATCCCTGAGCTCCTGCAGCGCGAGGGCCTCGACACGCTCGTGTGCGAGAAGCTCGGGCTGGAGGCCGGCCCGGCCGACCTCGGTGACTGGCATCAGCTGACACAGCGCCTGGCCGGTGCTGTCGAGGAGGTGGAGATCGCCCTCGTCGGCAAATACGTGAAGCTGCACGACGCGTACCTGTCGGTGCACGAGGCGCTCAAGCACGGCGGCGCGCACAACGGTTGTCGAGTTCGTGTGCGTTGGGTCGACGCGGAGCACATGACCTACGAGGAGACGGCGGAGCTCCTCAGCCAGTCCGACGGCGTGCTCGTTCCCGGCGGGTTCGGCTCGCGCGGATGGGAGGCGAAGATCACGGCGTGCCAGGTTGCGCGCGAACGCGAGATCCCGTATCTCGGCATCTGCCTCGGGATGCACGTCGCCGTGTCCGAGTTCGCCCGCAACGTCTGCGGCCTCGAGGGCGCGAACTCGACCGAGATGGACCCGGAGACGCCGTATCCCGTCATCGACCTCCTCCCGGAGCAGAAGGAAATCGAGGATCTCGGCGGCACGATGCGCCTCGGTGCACAGGCCGTCGAGGTCGCAGCCGATACCCGTGCGCGGGAGACATACGGTGAGGCGGTCGTGCACGAGCGCCATCGCCACCGGTACGAGGTGAACAACCGCTTCCGGGAGCAGCTGACCGATGCGGGGCTCGTGATCTCCGGGACGTTCCAGGAGGGACGCCTCGTCGAGATCGTCGAGCTCCCCGACCATCCGTGGTTCGTCGCGAGCCAGTTCCACCCGGAGTTCAAGTCGCGGCCGACACGGCCCGCGCCGCTCTTCAGGGAGTTCGTCGCCGCCGCATTGACGCGTTCTCGCGCACGGCAGAGCACGCACGCCGGCGTCGCAAGTCTCTAGCGGCGCCAGCGGCCCTCGACCGCGACACGGACCAGCAGGGTCGGGTTGCCTCCGGCGAAAGGCACTGCGTACAGACGGCGGCGATCGGCACCTTCCTTCGGTGGGCCGACAACGAACAGGATAGTGCGTCCGTCGCGCGTGAGGTCGAACGCAGAGGCGGTTTCCTGCGGGGAGATGACCCTTTGGATACCGGGGAATCGGTGCGTCCGGCCGCTTGGCAGATCGATGGCCAGAGGATCACAGCCGATAGACGAGACGAAGCACGCCAAGAGCTCCTTGCCGTCGGCAGACAGCGCGACCGTCCCGACTCCGCGGGTGGCGTCGCCATGTGACCGGTCGGAGAGGCTTTCGCAGCAGCGGGCAAGCAGTCGCTTTCCGGTGCCATCCCGCTTCATGAGCCAGGTCTCGGGTGCGGCGTAGGCGTTCTTGAACCGTACGTACGCGATGCCCGTGCGACTCACGAGCGGACTCTCGCTGTGCCCGTCGTGCGTGAGGCGTAGGAGGGCATGGCTGCCTAGACGGAGCAGGTAGAGGTCGCTTCGCTGCTCCATTGTCTCTGCGGTGCCGCTTCCCGCGGCGAATACGATCGACCTCCCGTCCGGCGCGAAGTCCAACGACGTGACGCTCTTCGTGAGGAGCCTCGTTCGCGTCCCGGTGGCGGCATCTACCGTGAACAATCCGCCAGGCTGAGAGACCGCGAGCCGGGCGCCGATCGGCGCCCAGCGCTCGGTCCCCGAAGTCTTGCCGAGCGGCCGGGCCATCCCGGTTGTGAGATCTACAAGGAACAGCAAGTTGAAGAAGGTCGGGTCAGGCTGGGACCGGGGGCGCTCGAACGTGAGCCACCGGCCGTCCGCCGAGAGAGCGCTGCTGTAGCCGTTGGCGGTCACCTCACACGCGTGTGAGCCGTCGGCGTCGGCGACCCAGACCGACTCGCTCTGGCCGACTTGACGGGTGAACGTGAGCGCCGCCGCGCCTCGCGCGCCGCTCGATGCGCCCGCAGCCGTTGCGCTCAAGACCGCGAGTGCGATGACGACGAGCGCGAGAAGCTGTCGCAATCTCAGCCGCCGACTTGCGAGGTTCGCGTGGCGATTCCGTCCGCGTACGAGCGGGCCGCGGCCACGATGTCGACCCCGCAGACGGCATCGCACGACATGTCCGCTACTACGACGAGGTTCGATGCTCGGAACAGAAAAAGAGCGGCCTCGAAGTCACCCGTGAGGTGCGCTCCCCAGGCTTCGTCGCCAAGCCCGTTCGTCGAAGCTTCCGTCCGTTTCTGGCCGGGAGCTGTCTGCCGTGCGAGGGATGCCTGGAGACCCGTGAGCGCGTCTCCAGCGCCTGCCTCGGTCTTGAAGAGGTAGGCAGTCCCCGCAGCGACGTTGATGGCCCCGTTGTAACTGACCTGGTAGAGACGGGTGAAGCTGGCCCTCTCGAGGAGAGCGACCGTCGCTCGGTCGGCCGCGGTTTGGGCGCGTCTACGAAGGTCGGCGAGGGTCAGATCGGATGGCCGGCCGCTCGAGTAGCTCGCGCCGGCAGGTGTGTCGGGCGGCGGCCCGATGACACTGACAAGATCGTCGCCCGTGAGTAGACGGTGGCTCGTCGTACTACCGCTGCAGCCGGAGGCGGCGATGACGAGGGCGAGCGTCAGGCCGGCGACGGTCGACGGGAGGAGCCTCATACACCTCTTCATATATCGGCCTGACCTAAGATCGTCAAAGGCATGGCGACCCCGGTCCTCGATCTTTTCCTCGAGTTGGCGGCAATTCGCAGCCCCGCAGGGGAAGAGCGGCCGGTCGCCGACAGGGTTGGCTCGTACCTCGCCGCGCTCGGTCTCGAGTCGGACGAGGACGATGCGGGAGCCACTGTCGGCTCGAACGCCGGCAACATCTACTGCCGTCTGCCCGGACGCGCGGAAGGCGGGACGCCGATCTTCCTCTGCGCCCATCTCGACACCGTCCCGCCCACGGGGCCGATCGACCCTGTCGTCGAGGACGGCGTCGTGCGAAACGCCGCCGGGACGATTCTCGGCGCCGACAACAAGGCCGCTGTGGCCGCGATGCTCGACGCTGCGAGACGGATCCACACGGGTGGCGTGCGCCACGCGGGCGTCGAGCTGGTCTTCACGGTGAAGGAGGAGGTGGGGTTGCTCGGTGCAGCAGCGTTCGACGCGTCCCGTCTCGAAGCCGAGCTCGGGTACGTCTACGACCAGGCTGCGCCGATCGGCGAGGTGGTGATTGGCGCGCCGTGGGCGCGCTCGCTCGAGATCCGCTTCCACGGGCGGTCAGCGCACGCCGGCATCGCACCCGAGGAGGGACGTTCGGCCATCGCAGCCGCGGCGCGCGCGGTCGCAGACCTGCGGCTGGGCCGGATCGACAAGGTGACGACCGCCAACGTCGGGGTGATCTCGGGCGGCAGCGCGCGCAACGTCGTCCCCGAGTGGTGCACGCTGGTCGCCGAAGCGCGCTCGCACGACGAGGCGACTCTCGTCGACCTCGTGCAGGAGATGCTCGATGCGTGCGCGTTTGCCGCGAGCCTCTCGGACTGCACGCTCGAAGTCGAGGTGCGGGAGCAATACCGCGGCTACCGCTTTCGCGAGACCGACGCGGTCGTCAGGCTTGCACAAGAGGCGCTGCGTGCCTGCGGCGTCGAGCCAGTGACCGCCTTGTGCGGTGGCGGCGCGGACGCGAACGTCTTCAACGGTCTCGGGATCCCATGCGCCGTGCTCGCGAATGGCATGGCCGCGATCCACTCGCCCGACGAGCACATCGCCGTGGCGGACATCGAGACAATGGTCGATGTCACCCTCGCGCTCGTGGAGAGGGCGCGACATGCCGCTTAGCCTGCGTTGGGGGCACGTAACGGCGGTGCGTGAGCGGCTCGACGGGCTCGTCCGGCTCGAGGTGGACGGGACGCCATGCATCGCGTATCCGCGCCTGACCGGGCCCGTCGAGGAAGGCGACACGGTGATCATTAACACGCAGGCGCGCGACCTCGGGCTCGGCTCGGGTGGCTTTGACGTCCTCTATGCGAACCTCACGCGCGGCCTCGGTCTCGATGCGGCGGATGGTGCGCACGTCATCTCGCTGCCCTACACGCCAGGCCAGGTTGCCTTCCGCCGGGCCGAGGAGCAGGGGGCCAGCGGCGCCGACGATGACCAGGGGGTGCTGGAGAGTCTCTCGGGGCTTCCGGTCGTCTGCTGCGGACTGCACAGTCAGGTCGCTCCGGCTTGCGCCGCACTACGCGGGCTCCGCGTTGCGTACCTCCAACTCGGAGGCGGAGCCCTGCCCGTGTCGTTCTCGGACACGGTGCGGGTGCTCCGCGTCCGCAGGCTGATCGAGTCGGCGGTTGCGGTCGCTCCCTGCTTCGACGGCGACGTGGATTGCAGTTCGCCTGCCTCGGCGCTGCTCTGGGCGGCTGCGCGCGGGTTCGACGTTGTGGTGTGCGGAATCGGCCCGGGGATCGTCGGCACAGGAACGACCTTCGGGCACGGTGGGCTCGCGGTCGCGGACGCGGCGAACGCCGCTGCGGCGCTTGGCGGCCGGCCTGTGGTCGCTGTCCGCGTCTCCAACCGGGAGGAGCGAGAGCGGCACCGGGGCGTTTCGCACCACACGCGGGCGGCGCTACGCCTGTGTCTTGGCCGTGTGCAGTTGGCATGGCCGTCCGAGCTCGTCGGCGGCGAATGGGACGCGTCGATCGTGCACGTCGACGTCGACGACTGGCAGCGTGAATGCGACGGGCTGCCCCTCGAGCACATGGGCCGCGGCCCGGCCGACGATCCCTGGTTCTTCGCGGCTGCGTTCGCCGCAGGACGCCTCGCACGCCAGCTCCACGAATCCGACTAGCGAACGGGTCCGGCTGCGACGAACGAGGCTCGCGCCGTGACAGTCTCTCGCACCAGGAGGAGCTTGGGCCATCGGGCGAAATCGAGCGGGAGCGGCAGCGTCGCGCTGCGGAACAACGTGGGTGCGGCGCAGACGTCGGCGATTGTGAAAGCTCCGGTCATCGTCCCGTTCTCGGCTACGAGCCGCTCGACGGCGTCGAGCACCGGCTCCAACGCGGCCACCGCGGCAGGAATCGCGTCCTCGTTCCGCTCGCCCATGAGACCGGATGCGATCTCGAGCGGGAAGCTCGCGGGACGGACGGCTGTGCTCCACGTGTCCAGCAGCCGGTCGACGCGGGCGCGCTCTGGAAGCGTCGTCGGATAGAGGTCGCTGCGGCTTTCTCGCGCCGCAAGGTAGCGGAGGATCGCGTTCGACTCGGGCAGCACGAGATCGTCGTCCACGAGTGTCGGCACGCCGCCGACCGGGTTCAGCGCGAGGTACCAGTCCGGTCGTGGCCTGGCCATCGGCACGTCGGTGCACTCGTAGCCCAGGCCGAGCTCGGCGAGCAGGAAGCGCACCTTCAGGGCGTTGCCCGACCCAGGCGCGCTGTAGAGGGTAAGCGACACGGAGGAATCCTATTCCGACGGGCTGCTGCATGAGCTAGGTGAGTGGGGTATCGTCCCGCCGCCATGCGGATCGGCGTTGCGAAAGAGATCAAGGCGCGGGAGTATCGCGTCGCGCTGACACCCGCCGGCGCGCTCGAGCTCATCCAGCACGGGCACGAGGTGATGATCGAGTCCACAGCGGGAATAGGGTCCGGCTTCTCGGACGAGGCGTATGTCGCGGTAGGTGCCCGGACCGCCGGTGTCGACGAGGTCTGGGGCAGCGCCGAGTTGCTGCTCAAGGTGAAGGAGCCGATCGAATCCGAATACCCACGCCTCCGCGAGGGCCTGGTGCTCTTCACCTACCTGCACATCGCGGCAGACGAGCCGCTGACGCGCGCACTCGTCGCCTCCGGGATCACCGGCATTGCCTACGAGACGGTCGAAACCGCGGATCGCCGGCTACCGCTTCTCGCGCCGATGAGCGAGGTCGCCGGCCGGCTCGCCCCGCAGATGGGCGCGTGGTCGCTCGAAAAGGCGCACGGCGGCCGCGGCATCCTTTTGGGCGGCGTCCCGGGAGTACCGCCTGCCAAGGTGGTCGTCTTGGGAGGAGGTGTGGTCGGCTACAACGCCGCTCTCATTGCCGTCGGGATGGAGGCCGATGTCTGGGTGCTCGACAAGTCGGTCGAGCGGATGCGCGACCTCGAGATGATGCTGAACGGCCGCATCACCCTCGCGATGTCGAACCGGCTCACAATCGAGGAGACGCTTGTCGACGCGGACATGGTGATCGGCGCAGTCCTCGTTCCCGGCGCCGTGGCACCGAAGCTGGTGACGAGGGACATGCTCTCGCGGATGAAGCCGGGAGCCGTGCTTGTCGACGTCGCGATAGATCAGGGCGGCTGTTTCGAGACGTCACACGCGACGACGCACGACGACCCCGTGTTCGAGGTCGACGGGATCGTCCACTACTGCGTTGCGAACATGCCGGGCGCAGTTCCGATCACGTCGACCAAGGCACTGACGAACGTGACGCTTCCGTATGTGGAGGCGATTGCAGACAAGGGTTTCCGGGCCGCCGTCGACGCGGATCCCGCGCTCGCGAGAGGCGTCAACGTGGTCGGCGGCTCGATCACATACGCTGCAGTCGCCGAGGCGCACGGCATGCCGCACGCGCCACTCGCCGACGCGCTACTCGCTTCCTACTAGTAGAGGCTTGATGTGAAATAGAGGCCCCTGCGGGGCCGTTCCGGGCCAAGCATTGGCGGCTTGGCGTCCGCGGCGCAGGCCGGTGGCCTGTGCAAGGGCGACAAGACGGCCAGGCGCCGTGCCTGGGGCGGCATCCGCTGGCCCAGCCCATTTCGCATCAGGCCTTACTAACTGTCGGCGGGTTTCGCTGGGCGGCTGCCCGGCGTGGGCGAAATCTTGACGACGAGCGCCGTCGCAGCGGCGGAAAGAACCAGGATTCCGACGACGAACCCGAGAAGCCCGAGGAGTCCGAGAGCAGTCTGCATCGGGCCGTAGACTACCCGCGTGGCGCGTGCCTGCGTGATCGTGCTCGATGCCGTCGGTGCCGGAGAGCTGCCCGACGCAGCCGACTATGGGGACGAGGGCTCGGACACGCTCGGCAATATCGCCCGGGCGGTCGGCGGCCTCGACCTGCCGAACCTCGAGGCGCTCGGGCTCGGGAACGTCGAGCCGCTCGAGGGCTGTCCGCCCCAGCCGGGCGCTCCCGCCGTCGCCGGTCGCCTCTTCGAGCGCTCGAAGGGCAAGGACACGACGACCGGACACTGGGAGCTGATGGGCGTCGTCACGCCCGTTGCGTTTCCGACCTATCCGCACGGTTTCCCCGACGACGTGATCGACCCGTTCATGAACCGTACGGGCCGTGGCGTCCTCGGCAACCTTCCTGCATCGGGGACGGAGATCATCCAGGAGCTGGGCGAGGAGCATCAGAGGACGGGGAAGTGGATCGTCTACACGTCCGCCGACTCCGTGTTCCAGATCGCCGCGCACGAGGAGACCGTTCCGCTGGAGGAGCTGTATGAAGCGTGCCGCATCGCGCGCGAGCTGCTGACCGGGAAACATGCGGTCGGCCGCGTGATCGCGAGGCCGTTCGTCGGTGTTCCTGGTCAGTACGAGCGGACACCCAATCGCCACGACTTCTCGCTTGTGCCGCGCCGGCCGAACTACCTCTCGCTCGTTCGCGAGGCGGGGCACAGGGTGACTGGGGTCGGAAAGATCTCGGACATCTTCGCCGGCTGCGACATCGACGACTCGTTCCCGACCAAGTCGAACGTCGACGGAATCAACCGGACCATCGAGCTGCTCCGCGGAACCGACGACGGATTCGTCTTCGTCAACCTCGTCGAGACAGACATGCTCTGGGGGCACCGCAATGACCCGGAGAACTTCCACCGCTGCCTGCAGGACTTCGACCGCCGGCTGCCGGACATCCTGGAGGCGCTGCGCGATGGCGATCTCCTTGTCCTCACCTCCGACCACGGCTGCGATCCGACGACCCCGTCGACCGACCACTCGCGGGAGCATGCAATGCTGCTGCTGTACGCGGTCGGGAAGAACGCTGCCGGACGCGTCCTCGAGAACAGCGAGTTCGCCGATGTCGGTGCGACGGTGAACGCCTGGCTCGGCGGCAAGCCGAGCGGCCGGTTGCCTGGCACGCCGATCGTCACGCCGTGAGGCTCGACGACCCGGAAGCCGTCAAAGCTCAGTACGCGACGTCGGCTGGTCTGGAGGCTCGCCGCTCTCTCTACGTCGGAGGTGACGGAGAGGATCCGTGGGATGTCGCGTTCGCCGCCGTTGCCGAGGTCGCGCCGCGCGATGTTCTGGAGGTTGGGTGCGGTCCCGGCGAGTTCGCAGGTCGGATCCAGAGGGACATTGATTGCACCGTCGTCGCGCTCGACACCTCTGAGCGGATGGTCGAACTCGCGCGCGACCCGGGCGTAGAAGCGCACGTTGGCGACGTTCAACGATTGCCGTACGAGACGGAAGCATTCGATTGCGTCGTAGCGGCGTGGATGCTCTATCACGTACCCGATCTCGAGCTGGGCATCGCCGAACTGGCCCGAGTTCTCAGGCCTGGCGGTCGGCTTGTGGCGATCACGAACAGCGAGCGCCACCTGCACGATGCGCGTGACTTGGCCGGCGTCGACATGGGCGGCAAGCTGTCATTCAGCCGTGAGAACGGCGACAGCGCTCTCCGACGGCACTTTCCGACGGTGGCCCGTGACGATGTCGACAGGTGGGTCACGTTCCCCGACCGGGAAGCGGTTCGAAACTACATCTCCTCGATGATCACCGAGCACGCCCGGGCCGACCACGTACGCGAGTTTGCGGGACCATTGCGGGCCGGCCGCCGAGTGTTGGTGTTCGTTGCCGACAAGGCACAGCGAGCCTGACGATGCGGCCGGCGGAGCTGATCGAGGCGAAGCGCGACGGTCATGAGCATTCAGCGACGGAGATCTCGGAGTTGATTCTCGCGTATGCGCGCGACGAGGTGCCCGACTACCAGATGGCGGCGTGGTGCATGGCCGTCTACTTTCGTGGACTCACCGGCGCCGAGACGTTCGCGCTGACGGACGCGATGATCCGCAGCGGCGACACGCTCGATCTCGGCGCTGCACTCGGCCGGCGGGTCGTCGACAAGCATTCGACGGGCGGCGTGGGGGACAAGACCTCGATCGCGGTCGGGCCGATCGTCGCGGCCTGCGGCGTTCCGTTCGGGAAGATGAGCGGTCGCGGGCTCGGGCACACCGGCGGGACGCTCGACAAGCTCGAGGCGATTCCAGGTTTCCGCGTGGAGCTGACGACGGACGAGTTCATCGCCCAGGTGCGGGAGATCGGCCTGGCGATCGTCGGCCAGAGCGCCGATCTCGTACCGGCCGACAAGAAGCTGTACGCCCTGCGGGACGTGACTGCGACCGTCGACATCATGCCGCTGATCGCCTCCTCGATCATGTCCAAGAAGCTCGCGGCGGGCGCCGAGGCGATCGTGCTCGACGTCAAGGTCGGAGACGGCGCGTTCATGAAGACGCGGGAGGACGCACGCATCCTCGCCGAGCAGATGATCGACCTCGGCCACCGCGCCGGCCGAAAGGTCGTCTGTCTCCTGACCGATATGGATCAGCCGCTCGGAGCTGCTGTCGGGAACGCGCTCGAGATCCGCGAGGCCGTCGACACGATCCGCGGCAAGGGCCCGCCGGACTTCACGGAGCTCGTTTTCGACGCATCTGCGCGACTGCTCGCGCTCTCCGATCTCGATATCGACCTCGCCGAGGGCCGACGCCGCGCAGAACACGCGATCGCCGACGGCTCCGCTCTGGCCATGTACGAGCGCTGGATCCGGGCGCAGGGCGGGGATCCGGGCATCGCCGCGCTGCCGTTGGCTCCGGTTGTGCGCGAGCTGCGCGCGCCGCGCTCGGGCACGGTGGAGCGCCTGGGCGCGCTCGCGGTCGGTATCGCTGCACTCGAGCTCGGAGCCGGCCGGCGCGCGAAGTCGGACCCGATCGACCACGCTGTCGGCGTCGTATGCCGCGCGAAGCGCGGCGACCTGGTCGCGGACGACGACGTCCTCGCAGAGATCCACGCCGCCGATGACCGCTCGGCCGCAAGCGCCGCGGACGCCGTGCTCGCCGCGTACGAGATCGGTAACGAGCCGCCGCGCACACACGGCATCCTGCTCGACGTCATCACCTGACATCTCGACTCGACATGCCGGCCGATTCGGCCGCACGACTACGCTGGGAAGGTGCCTGAGCTTCCCGAGGTCGAGACCGTGCGCCGGCAAATCGCGCCCGTCCTCGTAGGCGCCCTAATCCAGCGGGCGGCGATTTTCGACCAGCGACTCACACGTCCGTTCGCCTCGGATCTCGTGGCGGTCGAGCTCGAGGGTGAGCGCGTTACGATGGTCGATCGTCGCGGCAAGTATCTGATTTTTCTCTTCGAGAGCGGCCGCGCTCTCCTGATTCACCTCCGTATGACAGGGAGTTTCCGGGTCGTGCCGGCCGGTGAGCTGGCAGCTGACGATGCGCACCGGCGAGCAGTTCTCAGATTAGACAATGGCTCGGACGTCGGGTATCGGGATGTGCGTCGCTTCGGCACCTGGGAGTTGTTCGAGCCGGGCGAGCTGGAGGCGCATCTCGCCGGAAAGCTCGGCCCTGAGCCGCTGGCGACGTTCTCGGCCCGCGCTCTGGCGAAGCGCCTGAGCATGCGTCGAACCTCGGTCAAAGCAGCGCTTCTCGACCAGCGAACGGTTGCCGGCCTCGGGAACATCTACGTCGACGAGGCGCTCTGGCACGCGCAACTTCATCCGCTCCGACCTGCGCGTGACCTGGAGGCGTCCGATATCGCCCGCCTGCATCGAGCCGTGCGGAAGGTGCTGCGCCTCGGGATCGAGCGGCAAGGCGCCTCGCTACGCGACTACTCGACTCCCAGCGGCGAGGCCGGCGGCATGCAGCACGAGTTCCACGCGTACGGCCGTGGTGGCGACCCGTGCGACCGCTGCGGGACGCCGATCGCGAAGACGCGGGTGGCCGGCCGCGGCACGTGGTACTGCCCGCGTTGCCAGGTCGACCCATCCAGAGGCTTGACGTGAGATAGCCGCACCCACGTTGGGGGCCTGCACGCGGCGCATCAGTGCCGTCTCGTCGGCACCAAGGCTCCAGCCTTGACACCGACCGAGCCGTCCCTGCTGCTCGGTGCAGTCGCTCCCCGCAGGCACGTCTATCTCACATCAAGCCTCTAGCTGACAGAGCCCAACCCTAGACTGGGGACATGGCTCGCTCGTACACGACCGAAGCGGTTGTTCTGCGCTCGTTCCGCTTCGGCGAGGCCGATCGCGTGCTCCACCTCTACACGCTGGATCGTGGGCGCGTGGGTGCGGTCGCGAAGGGCGTGCGCAAGACGAAATCGCGCTTCGGCGCCCGGCTCGAGCCGCTCTCGCATGTCGAGCTCGTGCTGCACCAGGGCTCGGGAGAGCTGCACACCGTGACAGGCGCGTCCCTCATCCGCCCCCACGACCGTGCCCGCGCCGAGCCGTACCGCTTGAACGCCGGTCTGATCGGGTTGGAGGCGATGCTGCGTCTCTACCCCGAGCAGGAGGCGAACGAGAGAGCGTTCACAGCGCTGACTCGATTCCTCGACGCTCTCGACGACACACCGCCGCGGCCGTCGCGCGCCGCCCTCGATCCGCTGGCGCTGTCGTTCCAGCTGAAGCTCCTGTGGCTCTCGGGTTACCTACCGCACCTCGAGGGGTGCGTGGAGTGCGGGGTAGAGGAGGGGCTCGTCGGCTTCCTGCCCGCTGCAGGAGGAGCTGTGTGTCAGGCCGATGCTGCGCCGGGGACGATCGCGCTCTCGCCGGAGGGGTTGCGGGGGATCCGCGGTCTCCTGCGCGCGCCGCTCGCGGATGCGACTGCGCTCGGCCTCGGCGAGCGGGCGACCCGCGACGCGCTTGCGGTGGTCACGACGTCGTACGAGCACCACGGCGGCTTCCGCCTCCGCACGCTCTCGGCCTGAGTAGTGATCGACGCCGAGAGCCTGAGCTACGCGGAGGCCGTTTCCCGTCAGCTGACCGAGATACTCGGCCAGGATCTTGTCGGGTCGTACCTCCACGGATCAACGGCGTTCGATGACTTCTTGCCCGATCGAAGTGACATCGACCTGCTGGCGGTGTGTGAGCTCCCGCTCTCGTCGGAAACCAAGCGTCTGATAGCCGAGCGCATCTCGTCTGAAGCGCTGCCTTGCCCCGCGAGCGGATTGGAGCTCCACATTGTTCGTCGAGGCTCGCTTCGAGAGCGGAGCGAGCGTCCTCCGTTCGAGATCCACGTCGTCACGGATTCAGGGGCGGGACAGAGCAAGGTTGTGGGCGGGCTCCATCATGCTGGTGACGCCGACCTCGTCATGCATGTCGCTGTGCTTCACGACTTCGGTCGTGTCTTGAACGGTCCGAGCCCAGTCGTTGTCTTCCCAGCTGTCCCACGTCGGATGGTTCTCGTGGCACTCGTCGCGGAGTTGGGATGGGCACGCGAATCCAGATCGGCTTCGTATCGCGTGCTGAACGCCTGCCGCGCGTGGCGGTTCATCGAGGAAGGTGCGCTGTGCTCGAAGCTCGATGGCGCTATGGGCCGTGCGGCGTGTCGGCGACGCATCCGCGATCGACACTGCAATTCGCCATCGGCAGAGCTTGTCCGAGATCAAGCCCGATTCGGGGAGCGCGAGCGCCTTGCTCGACCGCGTGCTTCGGAGGCTGGAGATGACTCTACGGCGTTAGCTCGACGCGGCCCGCAACGGATGAACCCGTGCTCGTCAACGCCGTACTGGCCGTCAGGGGCGCCGATGAAGAGCGCGAGCGCAGCGCGCCGCCGCTTGCTGACGGGTCGGGAGGAGATGTCGGTGCCGGATGAGCGCGACCCCGAGGGCCGCCGTGAGCGTGAGCGTGCCGACTGTGATGAATACGTCGGCGGGGTTGAACGCAATGATCGTGTTCGATGTGTACGCGATGATCGGGTCGGGAACGCGCAGGCCATTTCCGACGGCCGAGACCGCATTCCCCAGAATGCCGCCCGCCATGATGCCGGCCGCCAGGGGAGCGATCGCCGAAGGGACGCGGGCCACCGTGAGCGCTCCGAGGAAGAGCGCCAGCGAAAGCGCGAGCCAGCCGATAGAGCGCGTGTGGTAGGCCCAGTACGGCGTCGTGGCGACGCTCTTCCACACGAGATCCACTGCGGCGAGCGGTAAGGCCAGGCCGAGCACGATCGCAACGCGCCTCATCGACACCGAAAGTACCTGTCAGAGGAGCACCAGCGTCGGGTAGCAGGGTCGGGCATGATCAACGGTCATGCGCTCCCTTGCTCGAGACGGGTACGAGCTGGACGACGATCCGGATCGTATCGACCGCGAGGCAGTTCATCGGTACCTCAGCGGGGAGTCGTACTGGGCTGCGGGACGCACCCGTGCGGTGATGGACGAGTTGATCGCGACCGCCGCTCGTGTTGTCGGGCTGTACGCGGCCGACGGTCGGCAGGTTGGGTTCGCACGGGTCGTGTCCGATTGTCAGACCGTGTCGTACCTCGCGGACGTCTACGTGCTCGAGGAGGAGCGCGGCCTCGGCCTCGGGTTGGAGCTCGTGCGCCACGCCGTCGACGAGGAGCCGGTTGCGAGCACGAAGCTCATCCTCCACACGCGCGACATGCACCGGCTGTACGCAAAGCTCGGTTTCGAGGCGCCCGACGAGCGGCTCATGGAACGCTGGCCGGGGCGCTAGATCACCCCGGAGTTCGCGGTGCGCTATGTCGGAGCGCTGGTCGCAGGGAGCTTGCGATCGCCGAAGGCGAACAGCACGCCGGCCAGGACGAAGATCACCCCGATCCCCACGGCGTTGAGGAGCACCCGTCCGTACCCGTGCGTGGCGACGTCGACGAACGGATACGGATACCACTTCGATGCCGCACCGTGGGCGAGCGTGTAGCTCATCCACAACACGGGCCAGATCAACGCCCACGCCACCACCGATCGCGTGATGCGGGGACGCGGCCCGAACAGCAGCCACCCCAACACCATCATGATCGGGACGATGTAGTGGAACACGGTGTTCGTGCTCACCTGCTCCCAGCCCTTCGGCTCGTGGATACGGGCCAACACCGTCGAGTACACGATGCCGGTGATGGTTATCCCGATCAACGTCGTCAGCCG
>JBBQPW010000009.1:0-21452 GCA_038216845.1 Gaiellales bacterium
GTCGTGATGGGTCTGAACGGACGCAGCACGGTACGCGACACCCTGAAGCTCGAGCAGATCGTGGGGTCGCCCGACATGACGCCTGCCGCAATCGCGGTCGAGGCACGCAAGGCCGGAGTGACCGGCGTCAAGCTGCCGGTAGTCGACGTGGCCGGCAAGCAGATCACGAGCGGCGATCGCGCACGGGCGTTCGCAAGCTACATCCGGATCCACACGCTCGAGGCGACCGGCGGCCTAACCTTCGCGCAGATGGGACGCTACGCCGCGAAGCCCGGTGCTCCCGCGAGCGTCACGGACGGTCAAGGCGGAACAAACGACGCGTCGTATGCGCTCACGGACGCGACGTCCAAGCAACCTGTTGCCAACGGCGCCCGGAACATCTGGGTCACGGAGACCGCACTCACGACGGCGCTCAACACGAGCTACATGGCAGAGCAGCTCAGCCTGTTCGGCATCGTGGTCGGTGTCGCATTGCTGCTCTCTGGATTCGGCTTTGCGATCTTGGCCATCGGTGGCGCGCTACGAAACCAGCAGACGTCGCTGAGCTTCATCCGAAAGGGCGCGGACAAGAGCACTGCGACCGCGTCGACCGCATAGGAGCAAGAGGAATCGGAGTCGAGGCGGGGCCGCGAAGACGGCCCCGCCGTCACGCGTCGGAGCTACCTTCGAGCAGTCCTCGAGAGATCGCATAGCGAACGAGCTCGGCACGGCTTACGAGTCGAAGCTTTCGCATGATGTGCGCACGATGCGTCTCGGCGGTGCGGACCGAGATGTACAGCCGCTTCGCAATCTCCTGATTCGTATGGCCAAGCGCGAGAAGTCGCAGCACCTCGCGTTCACGGTCCGACAGGGGATCGGACTCCGCCTGGCGCTCGGCCTCCACCTCGGCCGTCACCAGACGTGCGCCGAGCTCGGGGTTGACGTAGCGCCCGCCGCGTGCGACTTCGCGAACGGCGGCGACGACCTCCGAATCGGCTGCTTCCTTCAGGACGTAGCCGCTCGCGCCCGCCGCGAAAGCCTCGCGAACGTACCGAGGGTCATCCTGCATCGAGAGCAGCAGGATCTTCGTTTCGGGATGCTCGCGGACGAGCGTCGGCAGGACATCCAGACCCGTCTTGTCGGGCATGACCACGTCCATGAGGATCACATCGGGCTTCAGCGCCCGCGCCTGGAACACGGCGTCGCGGCCGCTCCCTGCCTCACCGACCGGCTCGATGTCCTCCTCCTGCGCGAGCAAGAGCCGTAAGCCCGCCCGGACGACAGCATGATCGTCCACGATGAGGATCCGGATCGGCGTCAGCACAAACGGGACGTTAGCGACGATGCGTGGAAACCCGCAGCAGGTCGGCGGCTCAGCAACGACCGGCGGAGATCGTGGTCTCTTACCGTGAGTGCATGCAGCAGAGATACCCACGCAGCGGACTTCAGCATCGCATGTACGCGGTCGTGTGGCACGAAGGGGATGACGTCGCCTCGGGGAGTCTCGAGCTGTCCCCCGAGGGCCTCGACCTCCACGGGCGTGAGATGCAGCTATCGATCTCGTTCTCGGAGGTGGACGCGGCATTCATCGCACAGGCCCGCGGCGAGCGGCTGCACGGGTTGCCGGTGCTGGTGCTGCGGCTGCACACCGGAGCGTTCGTGCGGATCGCGAGCCTGGAAGGCGCGGGCGTTCTTCACGAACTCGCCGCCTCCGTGCAGACCGGCGCGGACTTGGCCGTCACGCATCAGTGACACTCCCGACTGCGGTCGCGTCGAGCGGTAGGTGGGCGACGAGAGCCGTCCCCGCACCCGGATTCGACTCGATCTCCAGAGTGCCGTCTAACAAGGCAAGGCGTTCGCGCATGCCGACGAGTCCCAGCGCGTCTCCTCGCACGCCGTCGGTTGCGAACCCGCGGCCGTCGTCCTCGACGACCGCACTGACTCCTCCGTCACGACGGGTCAGGACGATACTCACGTTTGAGGCCCGTGCATGCTTGACGACATTCGTCAGTGCTTCCTGCGCCAAGCGGTAGAGAACCGTCTCGATATCGGGCGGCAGGCGGTGCTCGCCGAGGTTCGCCTCGAGAGCGGTGTGGACTCCGCTGCGCGTTTCGAAGGTATCTGCGAGCCGTTCGAGCGCAGGAAGGAGACCGAAGTCGTCGAGCGCGGACGGGCGTAGTTCGACCGCCAGGCCCCGGACGTCCTGCAGCGCCTGAACCACGAGGTCGCGAAGCGCTGCCTCGGCCTGCGCCGCCTCCTCCGTAGTCTTCGCGGCCCGGATGGTCTTCAGCCCGAGCAATATCGATGTCAGCGCCTGACCGGTCTCATCGTGGAGCTCCCGAGCGAGGCGCCGCCGTTCGAGCTCCTGCGCTTCGACCACGCGGCGCAGGGTGTCACGGGCGACTCGCTCGGAAAGGTCGACCGCGACTGCAGCCCTCGACGCGAAGATCTCCGCTAGCCGCATGTCGGCCGCGGTGAACCGGGCGTGGTCGCCGAGCTTGTCGTGGATCGCGACGATGCCGATCGCGCGGCCCCGCGCGACGAGCGGTACGTAGAGACCGGTGCGGACGCCCATCCGCCGCGCTTCTTCCTGATCGACCTCGGGGTCGTCGAGGATGGAATCGACGCGGGCGCTCTGCAGGCGTTCGAGGACGCGACCGGACTTCGAGCGCTCACGATCGAGCCGATGCCCGAGAAGACCGGCCGCCGCGTCGCCTTCACCATCGACTGCTGCAATTCTCAGATGGCCATCCAGGGTCGGTAGCGCGATCAGCGTCAAACGTGCGTCGATCAACTCGCGCAGGCGCCGACTCACGAGCTCGAGCATTGTGTCCAGCTCTGTTTCCTCAGCGAGCGAGCGCACGATTTCATGCAGCGACTCGAGCTGACGTGACCACCGCCTGGCCGACTCGTACAGGCGGGCGTTCTCGATCGCGACCGCAGCCTGAACTGCGAGCATCGAGACGAGCTCCTCGTCGTCTGCGCCGAACTCGCCTCCACCGTACTTCTCGGTGAGGTACAGGTTTCCGTAGGCGACACCGCGCAGGAGAATCGGAACGCCTAGGAAGCTGTGCATCTCAGGGTGGTTCGGCGGGAAGCCAACAGACCTGGGGTCCTCGCGGATGTCGCTCAGCCTCAGCGGCCTCGCCTCGTCAATGAGCACGCCGAGAATGCCCCGGCCGCGCGGCAGCTCGCCGATCGCCGCATGCGTCTCTGGATCGACACCCGTCGTGATGAACCGCTCGAGTGCACTTCCAGCCTCGTCGATCACGCCGAGCGCGGCGTAACGGGCGCCGGCCAGCGCCGCAGCCGTCTCGACGAACTTCTGCAGCAGGGAATCCAGCGAGAGCTCGGACGACAACGCGGCAATCGCGTCGATGAGAGCGCGGAGCCGGTCGTCGGCGGACGTGAGCGCCATGGGACGAGCGTACAGCGATACAGCGTGACCAACCCCGCGCACGCTGACGTGATCGCGTCGGAACTCGCGAGCGCACGCCCGTTCCCGGGTTGCTCGGCGGCCAGTCCGACAGCTCAGCCCGTGAAGCGCCTAGCCAAGCCCGAGCGCGCCACCGAGCCCGGCGCCGTCGGTCCCCGACGTGCGCGCTCCGCGCCGAAGGACGACACCAGTGACGATGATCAACAGCACGGTCACGCCGAGCATCATCGTCGCGAGCGCGTTGATTGCAGGCGTCACGCCGAAGCGGACGGCGGCGAAGATCACGATCGGCCATGTCTGGGTCGTCGAGCCGGCGGTGAACACGCTCAACACGTAGTCGTCGAACGAGAACGTGAAGGCGAGCAGCCCGCCGGCAAGGATCGCCGGGAAGAGACGCGGCAACGTCACCTGACGGAACGTCGCGATCGGCCCGGCGCCCAGGTCGAAGCTCGCGTCCTCGAGCGTCGACCCCATGCCGACGAATCGCGCTCGCACGATCAGCATCACGAGCGACACGTTGAAGACGAGGTGAGCGAGAAGGATCGTCTTCCATCCGAGCGCCGGAAACACCGCTGTGTGCTCGTGCGCCTGGGAGAAGAAGATCAGCGACGCGACGGCGATCACGATCTCGGGCACGACAAGAGTCAGATAGACGAGCGTGTCGAACGGCACCCGCCAGATTCGCCGCATGCGTGCGAGAGCGAGCGCCGCCATCGTGCCGAGGATCGTGGCGAGGACGGAGTTGATCGCCGCGACCTTGAGGCTCGTCTTGATCGCGGGCAGATACGCCGGGTCGTGGATCGCCTTGCCGAACCAGCTCGTCGTGAAGCCGCGCCAGAGCGTCACGTCGCGACTCTTGTTGAACGCGAACACGACCACGAGCAGGATCGGGACGTACAGGAAGAGGTAGACGAGGACGGCCCAGACGGTGAGCGCCCGCTTACCGTTCTCCCGCCGGCGGCGCCGTCTCATGAGCCGAACTGCTCCTCTCTCGTCGCGACCAGGATGTAGACGACGACGAACACGGTGAGGACGGCCATCAGCGACATCGAGAGCGCCGAGCCGAAGGGCCAGTTCGCGGCTCCGAGAAACTGATCGGCGATCGAGCTGCCCACGAACTCGAACTTGCCGCCCCCGAGCAGGGCCGGGATCACGTACTCGCCGGTCATCGGGATGAACACCAGCAAGGCGCCGGTGACGAGCCCCGGCATCGTCAGCCGCAGCGTGATCTGGCGGAACGCCGTGAACGGCTTCGCGCCCAGGTCGGTCGCCGCGTCGACGAGCGTCCAGTCCATCCGCTCGAGTGACGCGTAGACCGGCAGGATCAGCAGCGGCAGATAGTTGTAGACGAGCCCGATGCCGATCGCCTTCCACGTGTACAGGACGTCGAAGCGACCGACGAGCCCGATGGATCTCAGCCCTCGCGCCACATAGCCCTGCGAGTCGAGGATGATCAGCCACGAGTACGTGCGGATCAAGAACGACGTCCAGAAGGGCACGACGATGAGCAACAGCGCGAGCGACTTGTACGTCCTCAAGTAACGCGAGACCCAGTATGCAACGGGGTAGCCGATCATGATCGTGGCGAGTGTCCCACCGCCGGCCATGACGAGCGTGTGCCAGAAGATCTTCAGCTGGACGGGATCCCAGACAGCGCGGAACTGCGAAAAGTCGACGGTGTACGCCACAGAGGCAAAGCCGCTCTGCACGGCCACCGAGAACGCGGCCAGGATCCCCATCGGGGCGACGAAGAAAATCAGGTAGTAGAGAAGCGACGGCGCCGTCAGCCACGCCGGATACCGAGGCTTGAACGACCGGCGCGTGACGGCAGCCGCAGGCGTGCCGGCCACCGTCTCGACGTCGGTCGTGGCCATGGTGCTCCTACGCGGCCTTGAACTTCGTGTAGATCGACGTCCGCTTGTTCACGATGTCAGGCGTCGGGTTCAGGATGAACCGGTAGCCGTCCGTGTACGACTTCGGGACGTTGAAGATCGGATCCGCCCGCATCGCCTTCGGCGTCATCGCAAGCGCCTTCGGCAGCGGGATCGCATAGCTGTGGTAGTTCATCTCCTGCGCGGCGACCGTGGGGCTCAGGAGGTAGTTGATCCAGGCGTGCGCGGCCTTCGGGTGTGCCGCGTTCGCGAGGATGCACCAGTTGTCGGCCCACTTCTCCGACATGCCCTTCGGGATCACGGCCGTGATGTCGCCCTGCTTCTTCCGGGCGGCGAGGATCCTGCGGAGATCGCCATTCCAGCTCTGACCGAGGATGATCTTCCCAGCGGATCCGTCGTTGATGATGTTCGACGCCGAGATCGTGGTGACCCCGTTGCGGATGCTGAGCAGGAACTTCTGCACCTCCTTGAAGTCCGCCGCCTTGTCCGTGTTCGGGTCGATTCCGAGCGCCATCAACGCGATCGGCACGACCTCCTCGGCGCCGTCCAGGAGGTTCGTCCGCCCTTTCTTGCCGTACTTCGGCAGGAGCTTGTAGAAGTCGAGCATCGTCTTCGGCCGCTCTTTCACGATGTCGTTGCGGTAGTAGAACATCGTGACCCCGTAGTCCTTGACGACCTTGTAGTCGTCGGTCGGGTCGTACGACGTCTTCTTCCACGCCGGGTCGAAACCCTTGTAGTTCGGCAGCAGGCTCTTGTCGAGCTTGAGAAGCTTCTTGAGCTCGATCAGCTCGCCGACGGCGTTCTGGCTCGGCACGACGATGTCGTACCCCGACCCGCCGGCCTGCAGCTTCGCGAGCATCTCGTCGTTGGACGAGTAGTACGTCTCGTGGATCGTCGTGCCCGGGAACTTCTTCTTGAAGTTCTTGTACGTACGCGGGTCGTCGTACTGCGACCAGTTGTAGATCACGAGCTCGTTCTCGATCCCGGACGACGCGCGTGCCGCCCCCGCGAACCCTCCTGCAGCGAGCAAGGCAAGCCCCGCCACACCAAGCGCGTCCCGTCGGTTGACCGGCTTGCCGGCCACGTTCTGCACTGCCGATTCGATCGCGTCGAACCGCTCCTTCACCCCGCTTGGTGCGAGAACTCGCAAGCCGTCGATTCCGTCACTCATCGTTCCCCTCCTCTTGTGCTCTGCTGCTGTTGCCATTGGACTCCGAGCCGCCGGTGTCTCCGTGCAGTGGCCCGGCGAGTACGAAAGGCGCCGTCTCGTCCCACTGGACGGTGACCCGGTCGCCTGGATGGAGATCGTCGAGACCACGATCGGCCTCGGCTCGCTGCTCGCGCACGACCACCTCGACGTCGTTCGCCAGCCGCGCGACGATCTGCAGCTGATCCCCGAGATACATCTTCGTGATCACGTCGCCCGCCGCGACGTTCTCCCCCGTCCGCGGCGTGTACGGGTGGACGACCAACCGCTCGGGCCGAATACCGATGCGGACGCGCTCGCCCGGCGCACCCTCGCCACGGCCGCGGATGACGATCGAGGCGCCCGCATCTGCGGAGAAGTTCCCGTCGCCCGACTCGACGACGACCGCATGAAGGAAGTTCATGTCGCCGATGAAGTCCGCGACGAACGCGCTGCTCGGGCGGTCGTAGATCTCCCGTGGCTCGCCTAGCTGCTCGATCTTGCCGTTCGACATGACCGCGATGCGATCGGACATCGACAGCGCCTCTCCCTGATCGTGGGTGACGTAGACGAACGTGATCCCAACCTGCTGCTGGATCCGCTTCAGCTCGATCTGCATCGCCTTGCGCAGTTTGAGGTCGAGCGCACCGAGCGGCTCGTCGAGCAGCAGCACGCGCGGGCTCATCACGAGCGCACGAGCGAGTGCGATTCGCTGCTGCTGGCCGCCGCTGAGCTGCGCGGGCCGGTGGTGCTCACGCCCTGTGAGCTTGACGAGCTCGAGCGTCTCACGCGCCCTCGCATAACGCTCGCTCTTCCCCATCTTGCGCTGCTTCAAGCCGTAGGCGACGTTGTCGAGGATCGTCATGTGCGGGAACAGCGCGTAGGCCTGGAACACGGTGTTCACGTTGCGCTTGTACGGCGGGATACCGACCGCGTTCTCGCCGCCGATCACGACCTCGCCCAGGTCGGGCTGCTCAGACCCCGAGATCATCCGGAGCGTGGTCGTCTTGCCGCAGCCCGACGGGCCGAGGAGCGAGAGGAATTCGCCCTGTCGCACCTGCAGCGAGACGTCATCGACAGCCGCGAGCGAGCCGTAGTACTTGGTCACGGACCGCAGTTCGACGTCGTACGCACCTGTTTCCGAAGCGACCATCAGTAGCTCGGTGGGCTGATCACGTAGAGGACCTCGGCCCGGTCCGGGCCTGGGTTGGAGGCGCGGTGCGGCGTCGAGCTGCGGTAGTGGACGCTGTCGCCAGCTGCCAGCGACATCGACTCGCCATCGAGCTCGAGTTCGAGTCTGCCCTCGAGGACGAGGAAGAGCTCCTCCGAGTCGCCGTGCGTGTACGACGCGTCGCCGGTGGAGCCACCCGGCTCGAACTCGGCCGCGACGACCTCGAGGAACTCGAAGGCCTTCGGTGTAAGCAGTGCCTTCCGCCCGAGCGTGCCCCAGGCGACGGGATGGCGCGCATCGCGACGGATGACGTGTGGGCCTGCGGTGGCGCCCGATGCGAAGAGGTCGGACACATCCACCTCGAGCGCCGCCGAGATCCGCTGCAGCGACTGGATGGTCGCCCCTGTCTGGCCGCGTTCGAGCTGGCTGACGAAGCTCTCGGAGAACCCCGCGCGACCCGCGATCTCGCGCAGCGTGAGCCGACGGGCCTTCCGGAGCGAGCGCAGCCGAGCACCCACGCTCTGCTCGAGAGGAGCGACCGCGACGCCGTTCGCTGTCTTGCCGGATGTCTGACTCAAGTCATCTACAGATGGACTGAAGTGATCTGCAGTCGCGAGCCTAGGACGTACGCCGGTGCGATGTCAATCGGCTGCTGCAGCAAGTTGCTCGATCAGCGTCGCCGCGCCGACCCGCCCCGGGTCGGCCTGCAGGCGGCGACCGATCGTCGCCGTTCGGTCGCGCACAGCCTCATCGGCGAGCAGACCGTCGACCGCGCCGAGCAACTCGTCTGTTGCGCATTCGTACGTCGAAAGGCGCACCCCCACCCCGATCTCTGCGATGCGCTGCGCGTTGTCGTACTGGTCCCAGAACAGCGGCAGCGCGACCATCGGCTTCCCGAAATGGAGCGCCTCCGTTGTCGTGTTGTTCCCGGCATGGGTGACCACGAGGTCGACGCGCGGCAGGATCGCCGGCTGCGGTACGAGCTCCGCACCCCACATGTTGTCGGCGAGCTCGAACTCCGTGTGTTGCGGCCCCTTCGAGACGACGAACCGGTGCGGCGAGTCCGAGAGGATGTCGACGAGGCGCACCATCAGTTCGACATCGGCCGAGCCGAGGCTGCCAAGCGAGAGGTAGACGAGCGCGCCGTCGCCGCCGAGCTCCGGCGGCACAGCAAACGTCTCGGCGACGTCACGAACACAGCTGTCGATGCGATGCCAGCTCGGAGCGAGCGGCGTCCGTCGCAGATAGTCGAGCTCGGCCGGATACAGATAGAGATTCAGGCGCTCGGACTCGTGCATGAACGGGCCCGGCGCAAGCGCCGCTGCACCGCGCTCGACGCAGAACTCGCTGAACGCGCCGTGCAGCTCGGCCGTGGCACGGAGGTACTCGGCACGAAACTCATCCCACCCGGCCCGGTCGTTCGACGCGTAGCCGGAGAACACCGGCGGCACGGACGGATCGCCGATCTCGAGCGGGTTGCACGAGACGATCCGCGCCCATTTCCTGCCGGACGCAGCAATGGCCGGGAACGCCACGACGTTGTCCTCGACGATCGCATCAGGCTGCAGCTCGTCAAAGATCTCCCGTAACCGGTCGTCGACGTAGCGCGCGCCGTCGCACAGCGCCTCGAACGTCGGCGCGATGAACTCCGCGAGCTGCTCGATCGTCGGTTTGCGGAAGACTGGCGCGGTGTCGCGGATGAAGTCCTTCCAGAACTGTCCCGGCGCCTCCTCCTGCTCCGGCGCCGGCCCGAGCCGCACGTGACGCTCCTCAAAGCCCTGCGTTTCGAGACCGCCGGCGAACGACTCCTCGACGACGAACACGACGCGATGCCCGCGATCACGAAGCACCTGGCCGATGCCGACGCAGTTGTTCGTCGGTCCGTACGCCCCCTCGGGGAAGAACACGATGGTCGACGCGGCCACCCTCAGTCGGTCTCCGCCATCGCCGGAGCACCGACCGGCTGCTCAGCCGCGTGGGTTCGGAGGAGCGTGACGCCGATCGCCGCGCCGCTGATCGCAAAGAGCGCGCCGACGAGGAACGCCGCGTGGTAACCGCCGGTCAGGGCGCTGAGGGCTCCGTCGCCGGACGCCTGCAGGCTGTCGCTACGCGAGGCTGCAAGGCTCGCGAGGACGGCGAGGCCGAGCGCGCCTCCCATCATGAACGAGGTGTTGACGAATCCCGACGCGAGTCCGGCTTCCTCGGGCGCAACGTCGCTCATCGCGGCGAGCAGGACCGGGTTGAACGCAATACCGGCGCCAAGACCGAGGAGGATCATGCTCGGGAGAACGTCGGTGAGGAAGCTCCCGTCGACCGGAGCCCGCACGAAGAGCAGGAGCCCGGTGGCCGCGAGCAGAAGGCCGGCGGCGAGCGGCGGCTTGAGGCCGAAGCGCAGCACGAGCTTTGCGGAGACGCCTATCGAAAGAGCTCCCATGATCAGGTTGGCAGGCAAGAACGCGAGCCCGACCTTGAGCGGGCTGTATCCGAGCACGAGCTGGAGGTACAGCGCGGAGAGGAAAAACCAGGCGAACATCGCCGCGGCCCAGAGCACGCCGACGACGTTCGCGGTCGCGAGGTTGCGTGACCGGAACAGCCCGAGCGGCATCAGCGGCGAGGAAACCCGCGCCTCGATCCCGATGAAGAGCGCCATCAGCGCAGCGGCGGCGGCGAGCAGGCCGAGTGTCCGGCCCGATGTCCAGCCTTGGTCGTTCCCGTTCACGATCGCGTAGACGGCGAGCATCAGCGAGGCCGTGACCATGACCGCGCCGGCCACGTCGAGGCGACCGGTTGCGGCGGCGCCGTGTGCGGCCGGCACCAGCCTCAGTGCGAGCAGGATGACGAGGACGCCGATCGGGAGGTTGACAAGGAAGATCCAGTGCCAGTTGAGGACGTCGGTGAGGACGCCGCCGAGTAGCACGCCGATGCTGCCACCGCCGGAGGCGACGAAGCCGAAGACGCCCATCGCCTTCGCCCGCTCAGCAGGCTCGGTGAAGAGGGTCATCATCAACGAAAGCGACACGGCCGAGGCAATTGCGCCGCCTACGCCCTGCACCGCTCGCGCCGTCACGAGCACCCCCTGCGTGGTGGCGAGTCCGCACGCGAGCGAGGCCAACGTGAACAGCCCGATGCCGGAAAGGAACAGCCGCCGGTGGCCATAGAGGTCGCCGAGCCTGCCGCCGAGGAGAAGGAAGCCGCCGAAGGTGAGCAGATAGGCGTTCACCACCCAGGCGAGCGAGGTCTCGGAGAAGCCGAGATCCCCGCGGATCGACGGCAGGGCAACATTCACGATCGTCACGTCGAGCACGATCATCAGGCTGCCCAGGCAGAGAACGTAGAGCGCCAACCAACGTGTGCGGCTGTCCATGTTCATCGCGTTCTTCCTTTCGCTGCGTGAGTTCTCAATGATTCGCACTCCTAGACGGCCGGGTCACGGAGAACTCATCGGCCGCGCGCACGGAGCTCGTATTTCTTGACCTTCCCGGTCGACGTCTTCGGCAGCTCGCCGAACTCGATCTCGCTCGGCGCCTTGAAACCGGGCAACGTCTCGCGGGAGAATGCGATCAGCTCCGACTCAGACACGGTCGCGCCGGAGCGCAACGAGACAAATCCCTTTGGCCGCTCGCCCCACGTCTCGTCGGGAATGGCGATCACCGCCGCCTCGAGCACGTCCGGATGACGGACGAGCGCACGCTCCACCTCGATAGTGGAGATGTTCTCGCCGCCCGAGATGATGATGTCCTTCGCGCGGTCGCGCAGCTCGACGTAGCCGTCAGCGTGCATGACGCCGAGATCGCCTGAGTGGAACCAACCGCCGCAGAACGCCTCCGCAGTCGAGGCCTGGTCGTCGAAGTAGCCCTTCATCACGTTGTTGCCGCGCATCACGACCTCGCCCATCGTCTCGCCGTCGGCCGGAACGTCGCGTAGGTCGGAGTCGACGACCCTCACCCGGTCGGCCGTGACCATGCCAATGCCCTGCCGCGCCTTCAGCCGGCAGCGCTCCTCGAGAGGCAGCTCGTCCCAGATCGGGTTCCACTCGCAGATCGTGATCGGGCCGTACGGCTCGGTGAGCCCGTAGACGTGGCTCACCTGGAAACCGAGCGCCTCGGTCCGCTCGATCAGGGCCGGGGGCGGCGGCGCGCCTGCCGTCGTGACGTGAACCGGGCGCGAGAGCACATGCGCTGCCGGGTCCGCGCCGAGCAGCACGAGCACGGTCGGTGCGCCGCAGAGGTGCGTAATGCCCTCCTCGTCGAACACCCGCCAGACGAGCGGCGGGTCGACCCTGCGGAGGCAGACGTGCGTACCGCCCACGGCCGTCACCGCCCACGGGAAGCACCAGCCGTTGCAGTGGAACATCGGCAGCGTCCAGAGGTAGACAGCGCGCGAGTCGAGCCGGGCATGGGTCACCTCGGCGAGCGCGTTCAGGTACGCGCCTCGGTGCGTGTACATCACGCCCTTGGGTCGGCCCGTCGTCCCGCTCGTGTAGTTGATCGAGATCGTGTCGTCCTCGGTCTCGAGCCGATTCTCCGGCTCGCCTGTACCGGCCGACGCGAGGAATGTCTCGTAGCCGCCACCGTCACCGCAGACGAGCACTCGCTCGACCGTGGCGCCCTCGACGAGGTGCGCCAGCGACGAATCTACAACGAGGATGCGGGCACCGGAGTGACCGAGGATGTAGCTGATCTCGTCGGCTGTGAGTCGGGTGTTGATCGCGACGAGCACGGCGCCGGCGGCGGGGACGCCGAAATGCGCCTCGAGCAGCTCGGTCGTGTTGAGGCAGAGGAAGGCAACGCGGTCGCCTCGTTCTATCCCGTGCTTCTGGAGGGCCACCGCGAGACGGCGCACGCGCTCGCGCAGCGTGGCCCAGGTCAGACGCCGGTCGCCGTCGACAACCGCGACGCGCTGCGGGAACGCCTCAGCGCTGCGTTCGAGAAACGAGACAGGCGTGAGAGGCGAGAGGTGGACGGCCGGTTCCATCCAGCGATAGCCTAGGCCGGTGGCCGAGGAGATGGCAACCGCTCTCGAGACGATCGTCGTGACGGAGCTAGGCTCCGCCGCGCAGGTCACGCTGAATCGGCCCGACAAGCGAAACGCGCTCTCCCTTGCGCTGATGGAGGAGCTGACGGGCGCGCTCGAGAAGCTTGGCCGGAGTCCGGACGTCCGTGCAATCGTGATCGCAGGCGCCGGGCCAGCATTCTCGGCGGGCCACGATCTCGGAGAGATGGTCGGGCGCGAGCCCGAGTTCTACGAGCGGCTGTTCGACGTCTGCACAGTGCTGATGGAGACGATCCGCCGCGTGCCGCAGCCGGTGATCGCGCGGGTACACGGCGTCGCGACCGCCGCCGGGTGCCAGCTCGTCGCCGCTTGCGACCTGGCCGTGGCCGCAGACGATGCTCGGTTCGGCACGCCCGGAGTGAAGATCGGACTCTTCTGCTCGACGCCGATGGTGCCGCTCTCCCGCGCCGTTGGGCGCAAGCGCGCGCTCGAGATGCTGCTGACGGGCGAGACGATCGACGCTCAGACCGCGCTCTCCTGGGGGCTCGTCAACAGGGTCGTTCCGGCCGACCAGCTCGACGAGGCCGTCGCAGAGCTGCTGGAGCGACTGGCACGCTCGAGCCCGCTCACGATGGCGATCGGCAAGGAGGCATTCTACGCGCAGGTCGAGCTCGACGAGCACGGCGCCTACGACCTGACCAAGTCAGTGATGGCGCGAAACGCCATGGCCGGGGACGCACAGGAGGGGATGGCCGCCTTCCTCGAGAAGCGCGCGCCCACCTGGACCGGCCGGTAGCGCCGCATTCATCGGTTGCCGCTCCGATGAGTTTCTCCCGGCCGAGCAGTCATTCTCGCGATGGCCGTCCCTCCGCGCTTGACCGTCCGCGTTCTCGGCGATCGCGTCGATGCAGGAACGGTGGACGTGCTGGCTCGGCTCCGCCTCGTCACACGACGCTGCGGCTATGAACTCGAGTTGAACGGAGCGTCGAGCGAGCTGCTGCAGCTCGTCGCGTTCATGGGCCTGAGCGATGTCCTGTCGGAGAGCAGGCTACGACTCGAGCCTGGCGGGGAGGCCGAATAGCGGGAACAGGGTGTCGGTGTCGAGGAAGAACGTGAGCTCGGCGATCCGGCCGGCTGACAGCTCGAGCACCTGCAGCGCCCACGGGTCGTAGCCCGCGCCGGTCTCGCTCGGCTTGTACTGCCCGAAGGCGGGCGAGCCGTTGGCGGCGAGCGACGGGATCACGCGCGAGCCCTGACAGCCGATTCCCGGCCCGAACCACCAGCGGAAGATGTCGTCGCGGCCGCTCAGCCACAGGTCGAAGGGTGGCATCGACTGCGTCGCGTCCTCGTGGATCAGCGAGGTGAGCGCGTCCATGTCGTAGCGCTCGAACGCCTGGACGAACCGGTCGAGGAGCGCACGGTCGGCTTCGTCGAGCGGCGGAGCCGGCTCGTCGGTGCGGACGTTGGCGGCCGCGAGCGTTGCGCGGGCCCGCTGCAGCGCGCTGTTGACCGACGCGACGCTCGTCTCGAGCAGCTCCGCGACCTCCGTTGCCTGCCAGCGGAGCACCTCGCAGAGGATCAGGGCCGCCCGCTGCCTGGCAGGCAGGTGCTGCAACGCGGCGACGAACGCGAGGCGGATCGTCTCCCTTGCAACCGCGACGTCGGCCGGGTCTCCCTCCGGCACGACAAAGCCGTCGGGAACAGGCTGGATCCAGGTCGTCTCGGGCAGCGTGTTGAGGTTTGCGGCGTCGGGCTCCCGCGCCGGCCCGAGATCCATCGGACGCGCGCGGCGCTCCTTCCCACTCAGCATGTCGAGGCAGACGTTCGTCGCGATCCGATAGAGCCAGGAACGCAGCGCCGCGCGCCCCTCGAACCGGTCGAAGCCGCGCCAGGCGCGGATCATCGTCTCTTGTACTGCGTCCTCGGCGTCGAATGGCGAGGCGAGCATCCGGTAGCAGAAACCGGTCAGCTCGCCGCGGTGCTGCTCGAGTCGCTGTTCGAGCTCGGCTGGGTTGGCCGCTGCGCTCATCGACGTGATCGTAGTCACGAGACCAACCTCGAGACGGGTAGAACTAGTGGTGTGACCGGCCACGTTCGCCGGGTCCCCGGCCCGTGATCAGCGGCGCGCTGCCGCGTCCTCAGTCGCACCCATAGCTCAGCTATGAGTGCTCTCTGCGTCCTTGCATCCCTTGCTGCCCACGACCCAGGAACCGGGCAACGTTACCGGTCACACCACTAGCCGGAACCAACCTTGCTCGGAGTCGTTGCCGCCGCGATGCGACGGCTGATCGCCCGTCTCGCTCGCTCGACCGGTTCGGACGTGTGCGCAACGACGAACTGCGCGTTCGCCAGGAACAGCGCGGCCTCGATCTCGAAGGTGATCTGGGCCGGATCCTCGGCGACGTCGAGTGCCCCTTCGGCCTGTGCCTCGCGAATCGTGGCGTCGAGCCGTCCGAGCCAGGCCGTGAGGAAGGCGATGAGCCGGTCACGTACTGGTCCCGGGTGAGTGTCCATCTCCGAAAGCACCGAGGCGAAGAAGCAGCCGCCGGGGAACGCATCGGACTCGATGTAGTCGAGGTAGCCCTCGGTGAGGAGGTGGAGCCGATCGAACCCGCTCGACGCAGCTGCCGCCGGCACGAGCACGTATCTGTCGAAGATCTCGGTCGCCGCCTCGATCGTCGCAAGCTGCAGCTCTTCTTTCGAGCCGAAGTGGGCGAAGAGCCCGCTCTTGCTCATCCCTACCGCCTGCGCCAGTCGACTGATCGAGAGCCCCTCGATGCCCTCCACCGTGGCGAGACGCCCGGCCTCGCTGAGGATCGCGTTGCGGCTCCGCACACCGTCGCTCCTCGTCGCACGCACCCTTTTTGCCTGTGAGCCATCAGTCGTCATGAGCTCAACTTAGCACGACCGATCGTATGCTAGAGGCTACTAAATCGAGTGAGACGGGCAGCACCCGTCTCGGGGGAGGTAGGCCAGTGAAGAAGAGAAGGCCAATGTCCGGTGGCGTCGCCGCAACGCTGCTGGTGGCGCTGCTCGCGGCGGCGTTCGCCGTCACGGTCGCGGCGGCCGGCTCGGGCGGTGTCGGCTCGACGAGCGATGCTGCCCGGGTCACGGCGAAGTTCCGCGACCTCGCGGTCGCAAAGCAGGCCGGCTACGGGCTACTGAAGGACAAGAACGGTGTCGCCTGCATCGCGATGGACTCGATGCCCGGGATGGGCGCGATGGGCGTCCACTACGCGAAGAACGCGCTCGTCGCAGACGGCGTCGTCAAGATGTCGGCGCCGGAAGCACTCGTGTACGCGCCGTCGGCAGGCGGCAAGCTGCGCCTCGCCGCCGTCGAATATGTCGTGCTGAAGGCGGCCTGGGATGCACGGCACGCATCAGCGCCGTCGCTTTTCGGCCACCGTTTCAACCTGACCCCCGCCGGCAACCACTTCGGCCTCCCCGCGTTCTACTCGCTGCACGCGTGGATCTGGAAGCACAACCCAGCGGGCATGTTTGCAATGTGGAACCCGGAGGTGAGTTGTCGATGAAGCTGTACGTGATCAGAAGGCAGTCAGGCTGGGAAACGCCGGAGGAGTTGCAGGCCGCAGCCGCACGCTCAGGGCAGGTCGGTGACGAGCAGATGTCCGACGACATCCGCTGGATCCGCTCCTACGTCGTCCACGAAGCCGACGGCGGGCTCGGCACGTTCTGCATCTACCAGGCGTCGAGCTCGGAGAAGATCCGCGAGCACGCCGCACGAGCCGACCTCCCGGCGACCGACATCTTCGAGGTCGCAGACACGGACCTCGTCCGGCCCGATCCGGTCGAAGTCGCGGCGTGACAAACCGACGGCCGGAGGGCGACCGCCGCCCTCCGGCCGTCGGACCGCGAAAGGAACGTGAACCGATGGTCGAGCTCCGCCCGAACTGCGAGCTCTGTGACAAGGATCTGCCGTCCGACGCCGAGGATGCGCGAATTGCAGCTACGAGTGCACGTTTTGCGCCGAGTCCGGGAGGGTGTCCTCCACGAACGTGTGCCCGAATTGCAGCGGCGGCTTCCAGCAACGCCCGATACGGCCGACGCGAGCGTGGCGCGGGACAACCGGGCTAGGCCAGGACCCTAGGGGAACACGCCGGCGCCACACGCCGTACAGCCGCAGCGAGATCGACGAGTTCACAGAGGCGATCCGAGCCATCGCTCCGTCCGGAGCGTTGACGCGCGAGCGAGCAGCTCCTCGTTCAAACCCGCGTGACAGCGAATACGCCGCGCGCCCTGCTCCAACAAGGAGCGCACACGACGAGGGAGCGACTCCCGTACGACGTCGCGGAATCGTTGAGGAACTTCCTCAACGTGGGCCGGGGGTCATCTCCCTGGCTCTCGTCGCCACCCCGGGTGGCCGCAACCGGTCGGATCGGCGATACTTCCGGCGCTATGCCGGCGCGAATCATCGGACTCGCGGTTCTCGCCGCTCTGCTTGCCGGTTGCAACGGTGGCACAGTCGACCGTCACGCCCTGACCAACGATACGGCGACCATCCAATCGATCGCTTGCGAGGGAGCCCTTCTCGCGCATGACGCCTCCGTCGGGAAGACGACGGCGGTGTTTGCGCGCGAGCAGGCCGAGGCGTTGCGCATCCAGTCGTCGAACCTCGCGGATGCGCTCGCACATCGGAACGCGCTCGCGCCAATCGTGCACAAGGTTCGCGCCAGGTCGAGGGACGCCGCGAGGCTGGCGGCGACACTGCGGCTCCTCCATGCCCACCCGTCCAATCGGGAGGTCGCCGCTTCCGTCGAGCAGCGGCTGAGGAAGCTCGGAGGCTGCCGGTGAACAAGATCTTCGGCCTCGCACTCGGGATTCTCGCCGCGATCGGCGGGTTCGTCGACATCGGCGACCTCGTCTTCAATACCGCCGCCGGCGCGACCTTCGGCTACCAGCTGATGTGGGTGATCCCCGTCGGCGTCGTGGGAATCGTCGTCTACTCCGAGATGTGCGGTCGTGTTGCAGCCGTGTCTGGAAAAGCGGTGTTCGATGCCGTCCGGGAGCGCCTCGGCTTCAAAACGGCGCTTGGCGCCCTCGTGTCGTCGGAGGTCGTCAACCTGATGACGCTCGCGGCCGAGCTCGGCGGTGTGGCGATCGCGCTACAGCTCCTTTCAGGCCTTCCGTACCGTTGGCTGCTCCTGCTGGCCGCGATCGGTTTCGCGGTGATCATCTGGGTGACCTCGTTCGACTGGCTCGAGCGTTTGTTCGGCTACAGCGGTCTCTGCATGTTGGTGTTCGCTGTGGCGGCGGTGAAGCTCGGCCCGGACTGGACGAAGGTCGGGAAGGGATTCATCCCCCACGTCAGCGCGAACAACCCTGTCCTTTACGCGTACTTCGTGGTCGGGCTGCTCGGCGCGGCGATGACCCCGTACGAGGTCTACTTCTACTCGTCGGGGGGCATCGAGGAGGGATGGACGGCAAAGGACATCGGCCTGAACCGGACCAACGCGATCGTCGGCTACGGGCTCGGCGGCACGCTGTCGCTCGCGCTGATGATCGTCGGTGCGACCGTGTTCCTCGGACCGGGAATCGCACCGGAGCACCTCGGCTCGATCGCGCTCGGCGCGGGCGATCCGCTCGGGAAGATCGGACTGCTGCTCGCTCTCGTCGGGATCCTGTTCGCCGTCGGCGGCGCGTCGATCGACACGGTGTTCTCCGGCGCGTACAACCTCGCGCAGTTCTGCGGCTGGGAGTGGGGGCGCTATCGCCACCCACGAGGCGCGCCACGCTTCGCCGTCACCTGGCTCGTGCTGCTCGTGCTCGCGACCGGAATCGTGATGACAGGTGTCGACGCAGTCGTGCTCACCGAGTACGCAGTGATCTTCTCTGCCGTCGCCCTCCCCCTCACGTACCTCCCGATCCTGCTCGTCGCGAACGACGAGTCCTACATGGGAGAGCACCGCAACGGCCGGATCGCAAACGGGCTCGGGATCGTCTACCTCATAGTCATCATGGTGATCGCGCTGACGGCGATACCGCTGATGGTACTGACGAACGTGGGCCAGAATTGAGCCCCACCGAACTCGACATCGGCCTGCACGTCCTGGACCACCAGTTGCTCGACAAGGACGGCCGCCGTTGCGGCAACGTCGACGATCTGGCAATCGAGGGCGGCGTCGGCGAGATACCCGAGGTGGTTGCGATTCTCGTCGGGCCGGGTTACTGGGGTCCTCGAGCCGGTTGGCTCGGAAGGCTGGCCGGCTGGATCGGCGGAGGGGCGAAGGTACGCGTCGATTGGGACGAAGTGACGAAGATCGACTCGGCTGTCCACCTCGCGCACGAGGCAACGGCGCTCGGACTCGGCCGCGGCGACGACCGCCTGCGACCCTACGTCGACAAGATCCCGGGAGCCGGAAGATGAGAACGTTCTCCTCCTTCCAGGAGCGTCACGTCGAGACACAGTCGGGTCGACGCCTGGGGTATTGCCACGACCTCCGTTGCGAGCTGACGGCGTCGAAGCTGCGGGTGACCGGACTCGTCGTCGGACGGAGGGCATGGCTCGTCCACCTGGGAGTGCGTTCGAACGCCAAGCACATCGTCGTACCGTGGGAAGCCGTCGTGCGGATCGAGGGCAAGCGGATCATCGTTCGCGACACGTAGTCAGGATCGACGCGCGAACTCAAGGTTAGAGAGGAAGAGCGCCCCGGACAAAGGGCCCCGCTCGAGCAGCTGGAGCGGAGGGGGATTCTGAAGGGGGGAACCAGATTCCCCCCGTTAAGAAGTGGCGGGGGCAGGATTTGACCCTGCGACCTCCGGGTTATGAGTTGTCTAAGCGAAGCGCATAAGTCGGCGAGCCAGCGTACGAACGAACCGCTCGCCCCCCTTGCCCTTGACCTCCACGATCCAGTCGAAGAAATCCTCTTCTACGGCCCCGCCGATTCCCGCTTTTGCAAACCGCTCGCCAGAAAGAACAGTGGCGGAGTCAGGCTCGCCGGATCGAGGCCGACAACGGCCGGCCGGTCCTACCAGGGCTGGGAGCACATCCGCAGGCTCGAGCGCGAACACCTCGGGCGCACTTGGGGTCGAAGATGAACGAGCAAGGTCGCAACAGCTTGGTGCGGCATCCGCGCCAACCGCTGGCCTACGCGGCCCGTGCAGCGCGAGAGGCGGCCGCTCGCGTCCTACCCGCGGGCCAGATGATCGAGACCCTCTGCGAGACGGATATCGGCGAAGGGCGCGTGACGAGCCGACGCCTAGACGGTATCCCGCTGCATCCGGGGCAACTCGTTGTTTAGGGCCCTGGCTGGTTCGTGGTCGCGAAGCGCGGCCGCGGCCAAATCAGCCGCCGCAAAGCGTGGTTCGGTTTGAGTGTTCACCGTACTGACAAAAGGAGAGAACATGGCAGCCAAGACACAGGGCTCCCCAAAGCCGCTCAGCGAGATGAGCGCGCGGGAACTGAAGGCCCCGAATCGCTCGCGACGAGAAGGCGATCCGAACTCTTCCCGACCCGGGCACGCTGAGCCGTAAGGAGCTCGCGGTAGCGCGCGAGCGTCTTGAGCGACGGGCGAGCAGCTCACCGCGGCGCGCGACGAGTCGGCACGGCGCGAGGAGGTCCTTGAGCGGGACGGGGGGCTTCTGGAGCGGATTCGGCGGGCGAGGGCGCTCGGCCCGGTCAGCCCGGCGGCGACGGCGCTTCGCTCCGTCTCTGCGTTCGCCGATCCCGAATTACAGGGCGAAGTTCTGGTTCAGCGAACCTCACCGAGCAGGAGGGCCGTGAGGTGGCCACGCTGGTTGCGAAGCAGCGATCCTTGCCGGCTGGAGTTCCGCTCGACCCCCCCGATCGTGCACGCTACGAGGTGCTCCTCGGCAAGGCTGCGGGCAAGGAACGGCTGTTTGAGGACAAGCGGGCGAAGAAGGCGCTGCGCGCGACGCTTGAGGAGTTCAGTGCGGCGGAGCGCCGCCACCCGCAGGCGGAAGACCTCGTGGCGGCCACGCTCGCTGACCCGTTCCTGTTCAACGGTCTCGCCCATCGCATCCGCGAGGATGCCGTGGAAGTCGCGCGTACGGCAACAAGACGAAGGATGTGACCGGCGCCATCTTCACGCCCGACCACATCGCCGCGTTGCACATGCCGATCAACCTCATCGTCGCGAACGGCGGCAATCCGATCGAGGTCGGCGAGCACGGCAAGGTCGGTCACGGCCTACCCCGGTTGCCTACGGGCAGCCTCGGCCAACTCTCTCGCAACGGAAACGTCACCGTCACCGGCACTGGCTCGTCACTCCGGGTCGGCCCCGGAGCGCACACGACGAGCATTGCCGAGAAGTGGGAAATCGCCCTCCCGGCAGGAGACGCCCGTGGTGTTGTGAACCCTTAGCGTCGACCGAGCAAGGTGATGGTCATGCTTCCCGGCGTGTCGTGGACAGCAGACGGAAGCCGGGCCTGCTACCGACGCGGGTGGGCTTGGCAAGTGCCCGTCCTGGGTAGGAACCGCGCATGAGCTTCAAGGACTGGGTCGATCTCGTCGGGAAAGCCATCGACGCGGTCGGAGTCGCCGTGATCGTCGTGGGCATCCTCGCGACGACCGTGTGGTCAGCTATGTCCTCAGGACGTGTCGACGGCGGCGATCTGTTCCGGACCTATCGCCGGGGAATCGGCAAGTCGATCCTGCTTGGCCTCGAATTCCTCGTTGCTGCCGACATCATCACGACGGTCGCGGTTTCGCCGTCGTTTCGAAGCGCCGGTGTGCTGGCGATCATCGTCGTGATCCGGACGTTCCTCAGTATGGCGTTACAGCTCGAGCTCGAGGGTCGCTGGCCGTGGCAGCGGGCT
>JBBQPW010000010.1:0-21231 GCA_038216845.1 Gaiellales bacterium
CGAACCGGCGGGCGCCTGGCCGTGCTCGAGATCACGCAACCGCGTGGCCGCCTCGAGCCGTTCTTCGGGCTCTGGTTCGATCGCATCGTCCCTCTCCTCGGGAAGGTGATCCCCGGTGGGCGCGCGTACGCCTACCTGCCCGCCAGCGTGCGCCGGTTCCCTGGCGCTGAGGATCTCGCTGCAGCGGTCGAGCGCGCCGGATTCGCCGATGTTCGCTTCAGCCTGCTCGGTGGCACGATCGTCGCGCTCCATACCGGAATCGCTGCATGACGAGCGCGGCCGCGACACTAGAGATGGTCAACAGCGCGGAGGGCCTTGCCGGCTACCTCGCCGCGGTCGAAGACCGGCTTGCGGTTGCGATTGCGAGCCATCCAGGTGTGGTGGCCGATGTGGGCGCGGACGTGTTGGCCGCGGGAGGCAAGCGCCTTCGCCCGGCCTTGACGTTCCTCTCCGCGCCCACTGGCTCGCCTGCCTCCGTTGCCGCCGGGGTTGCCGTCGAGCTCGTCCACCAGGCGACGCTCGTCCACGACGATCTGATCGACGGCGCTCGGGTTCGACGCGGCCATGCCGCCGCCTGGACATCGCACGGTCCGACGGCGGCCCGCGCCGCCGGCGACTATCTCTTTGCGCGCGCCTTCGCCGAGCTCGCCGCCACTGGCGACAGGTCGGCGGTCGCGGTCCTCGCCGACGCGTCCCTCGCGCTCGCGCGAGGCGAGGCGATGCAGCGCCAGCAGCGCCACGATCCGGACACGACGGTCGACCGGTACATCGAACGGTGCGCTCTGAAGACCGGCAAGCTCTTCGAGGCCGCCTGCATTCTCGGTGGCGGGAGCGGCGAATACGGGCTACTGCTCGGAGTTGCGTTCCAGATCGCGGACGACATCCTCGACTGCACGGGTGACACCATTGAGACGGGCAAGGTTCCCGGTATCGACCTGCGGGACGGGACACCGACACTGCCGCTATTGCTGGCTTCCCAGTTCGACCCGGTCGTTCGCCTGGCTCTCGCCGGCGGCCCCCTGGAAGGCGTGCTCGTGCGCGTCGCACAGACCGGCGCCCTCGAACGGTCCAGGGAGGTGGCCCTCGACTACGCTAGGAAGGCGAGGGAGGCGCTGGACGGGCTCGGATCGACAAGCGGGTGCCGGGCAGAGCTTGAAGCTCTCGCAGATGCCGTCGTGATCCGCACCGGCTGAACCCCATGGCAACCGTCGAGACCACAACGACGCTCGCGCCCGTCCGGGAGAAGATCGAAGCCGGTGAACGCCTCGATCTCGAAGACGGCCTCGCGCTTCTCGAATCGGACGATCTCCTCGAGATCGGGGAGCTCGCCGACCTCGCGCGGCGTCTGCGCGGTGGCACGGACGACGTCTTCTTCGTCCAGAACATGAACCTGTACCAGACGAATATCTGCCGCGTGAAGTGCAAGTTCTGCGCCTTCGCCGCGACGCGCAACCAGGAGCAGGCATACACGATCACCGCCGAGGAGCTCGTCGCCGACGCGGCTGGCCAGCATGCGCTCACAGGATTCACCGAGATCCACATGGTGAACGGCGAGAACCCGCACATCGGCTTCGACTTCTATCGTGACACTATTTCTCAGCTTCACACCGCCATGCCGAGTGTTCATCTCAAGTGCTATACGGCGTCCGAGATCCACCACATGACGACGGTCTCCGGACTCACGCACGAGGAGGTGTTGCGCGAGTTGCAGGCGGCTGGTCTCGGCTCGCTGCCTGGCGGTGGCGCAGAGATCTTCGCCCATCGCGTGCGCCAGCTCGTCGCGCCCGGCAAGGAGGATCCGGAGATCTGGTTCCACGTGCATGACACGGCGCACCGGATGGGGATCCCGACGCACTGCACGATGCTCTACGGGCACGTCGAGACGTACGAGGAGCGCGTCGACCACCTGCTGCGCCTGCGCGAGCAGCAGGACAAGACCGGCGGCTTCCTCGCCTTCATCCCGCTCGCGTTCCATCCGGAGAACACCGTGTTCGAGCGCCGTGGCTGGCGTCACACGACAGGCTCGGACGACCTGAAGATGATCGCCGTTTCGCGTCTGATGCTCGACAACGTCGAGCACATCAAGGCCTACTGGATCATGATGGGAATGCCGCTGGCGGCGGTCGGCCTGCACTTCGGCGCGAACGATGTGCAGGGCACGGTCGTGCGCGAGACGATCTTCCACGCGGCGGGAGCCGTGACCGAGACCGAGCAGAAGGTCGATCAGCTCGTCCGCTTCGTCAGCGAGACGGGCCGCGTGCCGGTGCAGCGCGACACGCTCTACAACGAGCTACGTCGATGGGGGTGATCTTGGCCGACATGGTGCATCGCGAAACGAATCGCGCACGCATCTGGAGTTCGACGGTGTTCGCGCTCACCTCCGGTGCTGTCGTTGCCACTGTCGCGGTCGGATCTGGTGAAGACCCCGCGGCGGTTCTCTGGCCGCTCGTCTTCACCCCTCTCGTCACGACGGCGTTGCCGGTGTCGTTCCCACGTCCAGTGACGCGCGTTACCGCCGCAGTCGTTCTCGCCGCGTTCTGTGTGATCGCCGCAGCTTCTGTGGGTCTCTTCTTCGTTCCGGCGACGCTCGTCGCCTCCTGGGTGGCGGTGCGCTTCGGCGGCTGGCGCACATGATTCGGCTAGGGCGCATCTCGTACGTCAACATGGCGCCGGTGTTCTACCGGCTCGAGTACGCGGTGGACGAGGTCGCCGGCGTTCCGACGGAGTTGAACCGGATGCTGCTCGACGGCGAGGTCGACGTCGCGCCGATCTCGTCAATCGCGTACGCGCGGAACGCGGACCAGCTGCGGTTGTTGCCCCGGCTGTGCGTCTCGTCGGAGGGCGCGGTCGACTCGATCCAGCTCGTCACCCGGCTACCGCTCGCTCGCGTGCGAACGGTCGCGATCACGCCCGAGAGTGCGACCTCGGTCGTCCTCACGAAGGTACTGCTGCCGAACGCCGAGCACGTGGCGCACGACGAGGAGGCCGACGCGAAGCTGCTAATCGGCGACGCGGCGTTAAAGAGCGCGTTCGAGGATCCGACGCCGCATCACGACCTTGGGCGTCTCTGGCTCGAGAAGACGGGTCTGCCGATGGTGTTCGCGGTCTGGGCGGCGTCGGAGGAGTTGGCGAACGAGCTTGCGGACCTCGAGCACGCGCTCGTCGCTTCCGTCCGGCTCGCCCGCTCCGAGCCCGAGCGCCTCGCGACCGAGGCGAGCGTTCGCTACGGCTACCCGGCCGGTTTCCTGGCCCGCTACTTCGAGAAGCTCCGCTACTCGTTCGGCCCGCGCGAGCGCGCCGGGTTCTACACCTTCCTCGAGATGGCTCGCGACGTCGGCGAGCTCGACCATGTCCCCGAGCTGCGCTTCACCCGCAGCGAGGTGCGCGCGTGACGCCTAGTGTTTCTGAAACACAAAGTATTGTCCGACTCTCCAGGGCATGTGCGCGAGGGGTCGGCGCGTGAGTCCAAGTGTTTCTGAAACACAAGGAATCGCCGGCTCGGGGCAAGCGGTCCGCGAGGCGCTCGAGAAGGCGTTCGACGGCGAGCGGATCAACGAGGAGGACGCGGTCGCGCTCCTTCGGTCGCGCGATCTCGTTGCTGTGGGCCGCGTCGCGAACGAGCTGCGCAATCGCAAGGTCGACCCAGATCGCGTTACGTTCATCGTCGATCGGAACCTCAACTACACGAACATCTGCGTCACCGACTGCGACTTCTGCGCCTTCTATCGCTCGCCCGGCGACACGCGTGAGGGCTACCTGCTGCCCAAGCCGGTGATCTTCAAGAAGATCGAGGAGACGCTCGCGATCGGCGGCACTGGTGTGTTGATGCAGGGCGGGCACCATCCCGATCTCGGGATCGACTACTACGAGGATCTTTTCCGCTCGATCAAGGCGCGCTACAAGATCCATCTGCACTGCCTCTCGCCGCCCGAGATCCAGCACATCGCGAGGCGGTCGAAGCTCACGATCCCGGAGACGCTGACGCGGCTGCGCGACGCCGGCCTCGATTCGCTGCCGGGCGGCGGCGGCGAGGTGCTCGTCGATCGCGTCCGCGACATCATCGCGCCCAAGAAGACGAAGTCCTCCGAGTGGCTCGACGTCATGCGACAGGCGCATCGCCTTGGCATGTCGACGACCGCGACGATGATGTACGGCCACGTCGAGACGCTCGAGGAGCGCGTCGAGCACATGCGGCGCGTGCGCGAGGTGCAGGACGAGACGCGCGGCTTCCGGGCCTTCATCTCGTGGACGTTCCAGCGCGACGGCAACCGGCTCTCGGACAAGGTGCGAGACGAGGATATGCCGACCTCGTTCGACTACCTCCTCACGCAGGCGGTTTCGCGGATCTACCTCGACAACGTCGACCACATCCAGTCTTCATGGGTGACCCAGGGGATGAAGATCGGCCAGGTCGCGCTCGGTTTCGGCGCCGACGACATGGGCTCGGTGATGATGGAGGAGAACGTCGTCTCAGCAGCCGGTACCACGCACCGCACGTCGACGGAGGAGCTCGTGCACCTGATCCGCGCCGTCGGGAAGACCCCGGTCCAGCGGGACACGCTCTACCGCGAGGTCAAGGTCTTCTAGCTTGCAGCGGCGATACTCGAGGCGTCGACCCCAAGCTTGCCGATCTTCTCCTTGTACATCGACCTGTCGGCTTCCGCGAGGAGTTCGCTGATCGAACCCGGCGTTCGTGCTTCGACCCGGAGCATGCCGATACTGATTGACAGCGGTGCCGGTAGCGAATGAGTCTCGTGCGCCGCGATCGTTGCATCTCTGATTCGCCTGGTCACATGTTCCACGGCGGTGCCTCCTTCATCGAAGAGGAGGATGCAGAACTCGTCGCCGCCGACACGCGCGGCGATGTCGCTCTCCCGGGTCGTGGCGCTGATGATGCCGGCGAGCACCCGCAAGGCGTCGTCACCCGCGCCATGCCCGAACGTGTCGTTGATCTTCTTCAAGCCGTCGAGGTCGAGGAAGAGGAGTGCGACTGTGGTGCCGTCGCGACGAGCGCGGTATAGCGCTTGCGCTCCGACTGCGCCCAGGCCTCGGCGGTTGTAGAGCCCCGTGAGATCGTCTGTGAGCGTTAGCCGCTCGAGTTCCGCCGACTGTTTGGAGAGCTGTGCCGTCTGCGCAGCGAGTCGCAGCTCGGAGAGCTTCCGCTCCGTGATGTCCCGCGAGATGCCGAACACACCGACGATGCGACCAGCGCGATCGCGCAGCGGAACCTTGGTCGTCGAAACCCACGTCTCGACCCCGCCTTCGCGGATCTCGCGCTCCTCGATCGAGACGAGCGCGGTGCCGGTCTGCATCAACTGCTGTTCGTCTGCGAATGCCTTGCGCGCATGCTCCTCACCGAAGAAATCGAAATCGGTCAGGCCGATTGCGCCGCTCGCGTTGTCGAGACCGAAGGACAGTGCGAGCGCTCTACTGACGCGGATGAACCGGCCTTGCTCGTCCTTGAAGTACACGTGATCCGGCGTCTGCTCCATGAACGTGTCCAGCAGATACCGGTCGTCCATGAGCTCTTCGGGGCCGGGTCGCAGCGGTCTCACGTTGTCCATGCCCCTACATCGACCGATAGGGGTAGTGACGCATCACACTTTCGGGGTAGCGGTGACCTAGGCTTGTCACCCAGGAGGCTGCAGTGAACGGAGCTTCGCGGCGAGGCTCTCGACCCCGTCGCTCCCGTTCACGCGCACACGGTCGAGCGTGAACAGGTCGGAGGGCCGGGCGAGCCCGAAGTTCGTGGTCGTGGCACCGAGAAAGCCGGCCGCCTGAACGGCCGCGATCACCGTTGCGTCGTACCTCCCCGCCGGGTAACAGAAGAAGTTCACAGGGACGTGGAAGCGCCGCTGGATCGACATCCGTGAGCCTGCGACCTCCTGCCGCAGCCGCCTCGAGTCGACGGTGGTCAGGTCGGGATGGGTCATGGTGTGCGCGTCGATCTCCCACCCTGCGCTGATCAGCCCCGACACACGCCACGGCGCGAGGCCGCCCGGGTAGGTCTCCTTTCGCACCTCGAGGTTGAGCACGCCAGGCCAGTGGCGAGCGCGGAGCGTCGGGAGCGCATGGGTGTAGACGCTGACATAGCCGTCGTCGAACGAGAGCACGATGGGGCGTCGCGGCAGCGCTGACCCGTGACGCCAGCTCCGGTACACGGCGTCGAGGGTAACCGCGGTGTAGCCGTTCCGAACAAGCCAGACGACTTGGGAGCGGAAGGCCGTCGGTGTCACGTAGAGCTCCGGAAACGGCACATCTGCTGGCGCTTTGTCGATCACGTGGTACATGAGGATCGGTACTGGTCGGAGCGAGCCGAGGCTCGCGTGCGGCGACGACGGCGAGGCTGCGGCCAGGACGGCTCCGATCCCGAGAGCGGCTGCGGCAAGCAGCCACGGCGCGCGTCGGATGTGCTGTGGTCGTGTCACGAGGGAGCAGCTGCAGAGCCTAGATGGCGCACCCGTCACGGTATTCGGATCGTGTAAGGGGGCCGGGAGCTGCGCTGTCGCTTCGGTACGCTCGCTGGCGGATCGTGGTTCGCCGACTCGCCATCGCCGTGCTCGCGGTCGCCGTCTTCCACCCCTCGACGCCGGCTGCCCTGGCGTCGACTGTGGAGCTCTGGCCGGGCGTCACCTTCCAACAAACAGTCGACCTGTCCCCGGCAGGTCCGGTGGTGATCGACATCCTCACCGGACCGCGCCCCGGCGGGACGACCACGCTTCGCCCGTTCCTGACAAGCGGAGTCCTCACACGGCGACAGACACTCACAGCCGCCGAGCGCCAAGCGTCATCCGTGACGACCCTCGCGGGCATCAACGGTGACTTCTTCAACTTCAACACCGGCCTGCCGAGCGGTGTTCTGCTCCAGGACGGCCAGCTGCTTAGTTCACCGAGCCCGGATCGGGCGAGCGGCGTGATCACGTCAGACGGCACGTTGTCGGTCGGTCGTCTGTCGCTTACCGCCACCTGGCAGGGGAGCGGGAAGCCTCATGCCGTCACGGCGTTCGAGCGCCTGCCGGGTCCGAGCGGCGTCAGCCTGTTCACCGCGACCTGGGGTTCGGCGACGCCGGCGCTGCCAGGCTCCGTGGCCGTCGTTCTCTTCCCGTTTCCGTCGACGTCGCCCGGGGTCCCGCTGCAGGCGACCGTTCAGGAGCTTGATACGGCACCGTCTGTCCCCATTCCGCTCGGCGGAGCCGTCCTGGTTGCGCGCGGCGTGGGCGCGGCGCTGCTGCGCGCTGAGGCACCTGTCGGCGCGAGCGTTACCGTCCAGCTGTCGTTACCGCCGTTTGCCGCCGGCGCAGTCGGTGCGATCGGCGGAGGCCCGCAGATCGTGAGGAACGGCGTGCCGGTGTTCCGGGCCGGTGAGGCGTTCCTCCCGTCCCAACTCGTCCCTGCCGATCCACGATCCGCTGTCGGACAGCTTGCGGACGGCCGGATCATCCTGGTTGCGGTCGATGGCCGGCAGCCCGGGTGGAGCGTCGGTCTCACGAACTTCCAGCTTGCGCAGCGGCTTGTTCGGATGGGCGCCGTCACGGCCTTCGCCTTCGACAGCGGCGGTTCGACGACCGTTGCGTTCGACGGCAAGCTCCTGAATCGACCGTCCGATGGGCGGGAGCGGCCGATCTCGACTGCGCTCGCGTTCGCCTATACCGGAGTGTTGGCGACCGCCTCGGCGAGGGCGGTGTCACCCAACGGCGACGGTGTCGACGACGTCGAAGCGCTGCGGTTCAAGCTCGTCAACCCCTCGGCGGTGAGCCTGACGCTGCAGGCTCCCGATGGATCGGCGGCATTCAGCCAGACCCTGGCCGCGCAGCCGCCTGGCGTGTATCCCGTTCCGTTCCCGGTGGCGGGACGACCGTTGACCGAAGGTCAGTGGAAGCTCGCCGTCACTGCGACCAACGACCTCGGGCAGCAGAGCACGATGACCCAGCTTTTCACGGTCGACAACTCGATCGGCTTCCTCGCGGTCTCGAGTCCACGACTGTTCCTGCCGCCTGGCGGTCGCGACCTGACGATCTCGTGGAAGATGGGTGCGCCCGCGCGTGTCGTCGCCACGGTCGAGACGAAGGACGGCGGCGTCGTGCGCAAGCTCGCCGTCGGTAAGTTCCTTCTGGGCGCCAAGACGGTCGTCTGGTACGGGCTCGACGGGACGGGGAAGCGCGTGAAAGGTGGCGTCTACCGCGCACATCTCGTCGCACGAAGCGCCGTCGGGACGGTCGAGCTCGTGAAGACCTTCGTTGTGCGCCGGATCGTCGGTCCACCGAAGGGTTCATAGCGATCACCGCGTACATTCACAGCGTGCTCATTGCGTCACTCACCGGTTCGCTGACGAAGGCGGTCGGCGACTACGGCATCTACGCAGTCTTCGGCCTGATGGCGATCGACGCCGTGCTCCCCGCGGCCAGCGAGGTCGTGATGGTCTACGGCGGCGCCCTTGCGGGTGGCGCGTTCGCCGGCCAGCATGTGACGCTCTTCGGTGCGCAGATCCACCACGGCTTCGGCGCGTACCTGGCGATTGCGATTGCCGGCACGCTCGGCTATCTTCTCGGCTCTCTCGCCGGCTGGGCGATTGGCCACCACGGTGGGCGCCGGTTGATCGAGCGGCATGGCCGCTGGTTCCATCTCGGTGGCGAGAACCTGGTGCGGGCGGAAGCCTGGTTCGAGCACTGGGGCGACTGGGCGGTGCTCCTCGGCCGCGTCACCCCGGTCGTGCGGTCGTTCATCTCGATCCCCGCAGGCGCTTTCCGCGCGCCGCTTCCTCGGTACACGGGGCTCACCGCCGTCGGGTCGGCCGTGTGGTGCTTTGCACTCGCCGGCGCCGGCTGGGCGGTTGGCTCGAGCTGGGAGCGATTCCACCGCGACTTCCGCTATGCCGACTACGCCATCGCCCTTGTCGTCGTGGTCGGAGCGGCATGGCTCTCCTGGAAGCTCGTTTCCGGCCGAAGGCGACGTCGCACCACGTAGACTGACTCCTCAAGATGATCCCGCTCATCGACGTGAAGGCGCAGTATGCGCCGCTGATCCCGCAGCTCAAGGAGCGGATCGGAGAGGTGCTCGAGTCCGGGCGTTTCATCTTCGGACCCGAGGTCGAGGCGTTCGAGAGCGAGGCAGGCGCGTTTCTCGGTGTGCCGTTTGCGCTCGGTGTCGCCAACGGCACCGATGCGCTCGTTCTCTCCCTGGAGGCGATGGGCATCGGCCGCGGCGATGAGGTCATCTGCCCCGCGTTTACGTTCTACGCCACGCCCGAGTCGATCGCGCGGGCCGGGGCGACGCCGGTGTTCGCCGACATCGATCCGGTGACGTTGAATCTCGACCCGGAGGACGTGGCCGCACGGATCACGCCGCGGACGAAGGCGATCATGCCTGTGCATCTTTTCGGCCGGCCGGCGCAGCTCGCCGCGCTTGCTGGGCTCGGCCTGCCGCTGATCGAGGATGCGGCGCAGGCGTTCGGTGCGATGGGAATCGCCACTACCGGTGTCTGCTCGACTTTCAGCTTCTTCCCGACGAAGAACCTGTTCGCCCTCGGGGACGGCGGCCTGGTCGCCTGCACCGATCAGGACGTCGCCGACCGGCTTCGGATGCTGCGCTTCCACGGCTCGCTCGACAAGCGCACCCACGAGCTCGTCGGGACGAACTCCCGACTCGACGCGATCCAGGCCGCGGCGTTGCGCGTGTTCCTACCGCATCTTCCCGGCTGGAACGCCTCGCGACGCGCTGCCGCTGCGCTCTACGCGGAGCTCGGTCTCGGTGACGCGGTTGAGCTGCCGGCCGACGAGGAGGGCCACGTCTACCACCTCTTCGTCGTGCGCAGCTCCGATCGCGATGCGATCTCCGCCCGGCTGAAGGACGGCGGCATCGCTTCAGCGGCCTACTACACGACGCCGTCGCACCTCCAACCTGCCATGCGCTACCTCGGCTACAAGCCAGGCTCGTTGCCGGAGACCGAGCGGGCGGCGGCAGAGAATCTCGCGTTGCCCATGTGGGGCGGAATCGGGCCCGAGTCGCAGGAGCTCGTCGTCGAGACTGTGCTCGCTGCGGCCCGCATCGCCGCCTGAGTCGAGCGAACGATATGCGCAGTCCAGTCACTCGACATCGCCTCTGGCAAGTGGCCGTCGACGGCGCGATCGTCGCGCTCGCCTGGTGGTTCGCGTGGCATCTCCGCTTCGACCAGAAGCAGCCGGGCTACTACAACCGCTATCTCGACTGGGACATCGTGCTCCTGGTCGTCGGGCTCAAGCTGCCGGTGTTCGTCTTCTCGGGGTTCTACAACCGCTGGTGGCGGTATGTGTCCACGCGGGACATGTGGAGCGCCGTGCGTGGCGTCGGGCTCTCGACGCTCTTCGTCTATCTCGTCTTCACGATCTTCCCGATCCACAAGGCGGCCGTTCCACGCGGTGTGTGGTTCATCGACCTCCTGTTGTGTCTCGCGTTTGTCGCGGGAGTTCGTCTGCTCGCGCGCACGCTGCTCGAGCGGCCCCTGCCGGGGCGGATCATCGCGCGTGGCAAGGAGGCGCTCGTCGTCGGCGCCGGCGATGCCGCCCAGCGCGTCGTCAAGGAGATGCTCCGCAATCCGCAGCTCGGCTACACGCCGATCGGTCTTGTCGACGATGACCCGCGCAAGCGCAACCTCCGCTTGCACGGGATTCGTGTTCTCGGAACGATCGCCGAGCTGCAGCACCTGATCCACGACCGCCGGCCGGACGAGGTGCTTATCGCAATCCCGTCGGCCCCAGGCGGACTGCGCGAGCGGATCGTCGAAATCGCCCGCGTCGAAGGGCTTTCCGTCAAGACACTGCCCGGCCTGATGGAGCTCGTCGCCGGAGACATCGACCTCGCTGCTCAGCTGCGGCCCGTCGAGGTCGAGGACGTGCTCGGCCGCGAGCCGGTGGAAGTCGATCTCGAGTCGATCGCCGGCTATCTCACGGGCGAGACAGTGCTCGTGACGGGTGCTGGCGGATCGATCGGCTCGGAGCTGTGTCGGCAGATCGCGCGCATCGGTCCGGCGCGCATCGTCCTAGTCGACCACGCCGAGCCTGCGCTGTTCGAGATCGAGCGCGAGCTCGTCGACGAGCGCGGTTTCCACGCGATGGCCGCAGTTGTCGCTGACGTAAAGAACACCGTCAAGATGCGGCAGGTCTTCGACAGCTACAGGCCGGGTGTCGTGTTCCACGCGGCCGCGTACAAACACGTCGCGATGATGGAAGCCAACCCGCTCGAGGCAGTCCGCAACAACACGCTCGGCACGCGAACCGTTGCCGAGATCGCGGTCGAGTTCGGCGCTAAGCGTTTTGTCCTCGTCTCGACAGACAAGGCGGCGAACCCGAAGACGGTGATGGGCCAGTCGAAGGCGCTGTGCGAGTGGATCATCGAGACGCACGGGCATCGCGAGGAGGTCCCGACGCGCTTCGTCGCCGTCCGCTTCGGCAACGTCCTCGGCTCCTCCGGCAGCGTGATCCCGATCTTCCGCCGGCAGATCGCCCGTGGCGGGCCGCTCACGGTGACGCATCCGGAGATGACGCGTTACTTCATGACGATTCCCGAAGCCGTCCAGCTCGTGGTGCAAGCGGGCGCTATCGGAGGGCGTGGTCAGGTCTACGTTCTGGATATGGGCGACCCGGTGCGGATCGTCGACCTCGCCGAGAAGATGATCAAACTCTCCGGCAAGGAGCCCGGTCGCGACATCGCGATCGAGTTCATCGGGCCGAAGCCGGGCGAGAAGCTCCACGAGGTGCTCGTCGGGGACGGCGAGATCGTCACGCCGAGCTCGCACGACGCGATCATGCAGCTGACACGGCCGCCGATCGACCCGGGCTGGCTGGAGGCCAAGCTGCGCGAGTTGGAGAACCTTGTCGCTGGCGGTGACACACTCGAGGTCGTCGCGCTGCTGAACGGGATGGTGCGCGAGCCGCAGCGCGAGACGAGCGCTCGAGCACAGCCAGAGACTGAGCACGCTCGCCAATCGACGATCTAGTGCCGACGTTCGTCGTCGGCGACATCCACGGCTACCCCGATGTTTTCGTCGGCTTGTTGCGCGATGCGGGGTTGCTCGATCAGCGGCTCCGCTGGTCGGGACATGACGCGCGGCTCTGGCTGGTCGGCGATCTTGTCGACCGGGGGCCGGATGGCATCGGCGCGATCGATCTCGTGATGCGGCTCGAGCGTGAGGCGCCGGTGCGGTGCCTACTCGGGAATCACGACGCGGCGTTGCTCGCGGCCTCCCTGGCTGGGGAGTCTTCCGCCGAGTCGGCCTACTGGTCGGTGTGGATGGAAGGAGAGCCGCCGGCCGACAGCGCGCGCCTCCGACCCGAGCATGCAGCCTGGATCAGAGGTCTGCCTGCGGTGGCGCGCGACGGCGACTGGCTTCTGCTGCACGCGGACACCGATCGGTATCTGCGGTTCGGGCGGTCGGTCGGTGAGATCTGCGCGGCGGTCTCCGGGATCCTGTCCGCGGGCGGACAGGCCGCTCTCAGGGATCTGGTCGGTGCGCTCTCGCACAGGAATATGCTTTACGATCCCGCCACCGTCGACCGCCTGCTGGAAACTCTCGGCGGCACGCGGATCGTGCACGGGCACACGCCCATAGCCTTCGTCACCGGAGCCGAGCCGGAGCTGGTCGTCGAGCCGCTCGCGTACGGCGGCGGACGCGTTCTCAACGTCGACCATTGCCTCTTCGCCGGCGGGCCGGGCTTCATCACGGAGCTCCCGGTCGCCTTGCGTGACGAAGTCGGCACGAAGCCGTCCGACGCCGCTCCGTAGTCTGAGGACATGGATATGGAACGGCTCAATCCGGAGCAACGTCGCGCGGTCGAGACGGTCTCGGGGCCGGTCTGCATCCTTGCGGGCGCGGGAACCGGGAAGACGACCACGGTCACGTACCGCATCGCCCAGCAGGTCGCGGCGGGCACGTTCGCCGCGAGCGAGATCCTTGCCGTGACGTTCACCGACAAGGCGGCCGGAGAGCTACGCTCGCGACTGGCGACGCTCGGGGCGAGTGGCGTGCGCGCCAGCACCTTCCACTCCGCGGCGCTCGCGCAACTCCGCCACTTCAGGCCGGACGCCGTCGGCGAGATCCTCGCCTCGAAGGCGATCATGCTGCGCCAGATCGGGAACGGCCTGCCCGGCGCGTTCAGGTTCCGGCCTGCGGGCGACCTCGCGACCGAGATCGAGTGGGCGAAGAACCGGCGCATCACCCCGGAGCGCTATCTCGCCGCAGCGCAGGAGCGCACGCCGCCGCTGCCGCACGACCTCATGTACCGCGTCTATCGCGACTACGAGCGGCGGAAGGCCGACGCACGGCTCACCGATTTCGAGGATCTGCTGGCCCGCACCGTCGATCTTTATGAGCAGGACGCCGCTGCCGCCGCGACCTTCCGCGAGCGCTACCGCGCGTTCACGGTCGACGAGTACCAGGACGTCAACGCGCTCCAGCAGTCGCTGCTCGGACTCTGGCTCGGGGCGCGCGACGAGCTGTGTGCGGTCGGTGACGACTACCAGTCGATCTACGGCTTCACCGGTGCGGGCCCCGAGCATCTGCTGGCGTTCGCCCGGCGCGCGCAGGTCGTTGTGCTCGAGGAGAACTACCGCTCGACGCCGCAGGTGCTCGCGCTCGCGAACCGCCTCGTGCTAAAGCTCGGCGGTGCAGCGAAGACGCTTACCCCGACCCGCATGGACGGGCCTGAGCCGCAGCTGACGAGGTTCGCTTCGTGGGCCGAGGAAGGCGATCGGATCGTGGAGACGATCCGCGCGCTGCATTCCGAAGGCGTCCCGCTCGAAGAGCAGGCGATCCTCGTCCGCACGAATGCCCGCTCCGCCGACATCGAAGAGGTGCTGCACGGCTCGGGGATCCCGTTCCAGGGCGCGTCGCTTCTGGCGCGCGAGGGCGCACGGTCGCTGCTCAAGCGGTTGCGCGGTGCGCGTGGCCCTGCCGGCGACACTGTTCGCGGCGTCGCGCGGGCGCTCGGTTGGGAGCCGTCCCCACCGGACGACCTGGGAGACCGTGAGCAGACCCGCCAGAGCGACCTCGCGCGTGTCGTGGAGATCGCGAGCCACCTCGAGGACGTGACCGAGTTGCCGGCGGAGCTGGAGCGCCGTTTCGGCTCGGGCGTCGCAACCGGCGTTCACCTGCTGACGCTCCATCGGGCGAAGGGGCTCGAGTGGGACGCCGTCTTCCTCCCACGCCTCGAGGATGGCGAGCTGCCGATCCGGCGCGGCGATGTCGATGAGGAGCGCCGCCTCCTCTACGTTGGGCTCACGCGCGCACGAACGCATCTCATGCTGACCTGGAGCGGGAAGCCGAGCCGCTTTCTGCGGGAGCTCGGCGCCGAGGTGCTTCCGGCACGACGCGAGAAGGTGGCAGCGGCCGATCTCACGCCAATCGGCAAGGCGCTTCGTGAGTGGCGGCTCGAGCGGTCGAAAGCCGATGGTGTCCCCGCCTACGTCGTGTTCCACGACAGCACGTTGGCCGAGATCGAACGGCTTGCCCCGGCGACAATCGGCGAGCTCGGGCACGTCTCGGGTGTCGGCCCGACCAAGCTCGAACGCTACGGCGACGCGTTACTCGCAGTGCTCAGCCGAGCATGAGATCAAGCAGCAGCGCCGGGTCGCGTCGGATCCGGTCGGCTGCGGAATCACGCTTGCGGAGATCGAGATCGTCCGCCGAGACGAGTCCACGGAGCCGACCGTCGCGCTCGAGCCCAGCATCGACTGACCCGAGCGTGCCCGCGAAGACCGTGTAGACGGGTACCCCGAGCGCAACGGCCTCCCGGTTCATCGTGCCGCCAGCCGACACGACGAGGTCGGCCTGCGCGACAACGCTCGGCGCGTCGATAGCCCGGTCCGGGACGATGAGCGACGGCAGTTCAAGCCCGACGATCGCGGCGCGCTGTTCCGCGGTTCGCGGCAGCACGACGGCGTGAACGCCCGTGTCGCGTCCGAGCCGATCGAGGACAGCCGGAAAAACGGGATTGCCGCGGCGGTGATACGCGGAGACATCGGGCGGTGTCCGCACGACGACGACGACGCGGGAACGATCGACGCCCAGCGCATCGAGGACTCCGGTATCCAGCTCGAATCCGCCGAGGTAGTACTCCTCCTTCAGACCCGGGTAGCGGCGGATTTTGGTACCGGTGGCGCGGAGTCGATGCAGCCGATCGGTGGGAATCGCATCGGGCACGACGACCCGCGTCGCCGCCGAGCAGCCGAGCGTGTGCTGGAGGCGCGCGAACTCGTAGTCGAAGGCGTACGCCGACGGGATCCCAAGCAAGCGTGCAGTGAGCGGGAGCTCGTGCGAGGCGTGCGAAAGCGCAATGTCGAAGTCGCGACCACGTGCAAATCGGCGCAGCGCGAGCAGCCGACCGGCGAGCGCGCGCGCCTTCCCAAACGCGCTCGCACCACCGTGTGCCGGGCCGACGACCTCGTGCTCGATGCCGCCGTCCTCGAGCAACTCGAGGGTCTGCGCGTACTCGCGCGCGCTGACCGTGACGTCGTGTCCGCGCGCGTGGAGCAGGTCGATCAACGGCCGGAAGAACGGCACGTGGGGCGAGTTGGTGATGTCGATCCAGACGCGCATGTAATGCATCGTCATAGTATTTGCTTATGGACACCCGCCAACTAGCTGCGTTCTGCGCTGTCGTCGAGCGCAAGAGCTTCTCGCAGGCGGCGGAGCGCCTCGGCGTCACGCAGCCGGCCGTCTCGCTACAGGTTCGCGCGCTCGAGAAACGGCTTGGCACGCAACTGCTCGACCGATCCGGGCGTCGGGTCGAGCCCACCGAAACCGGCTGGCGGCTCTACCGCGGGGCCCAGCGCATGCTTCAACTGGAGGAGCAGCTGCTCGACCAGCTCGCGGCCGAGGGCGACGGCGCGATCAGTGGCGAGCTCTCGATCGGTGCGTCGACCGGGCCGGCCGCGATCGTCGTCCCGCTCCTCCTCGGTGAGTTCCAGCGCTCCAACCCGGCTGTTCGCGTCGCGCTGCGGGTCCACGACACGCAGACAGTCGTCCAACTCGTCGCCGATCGTGAGCTCGAGCTCGGCATCGTCGGAGCGGCGCGTCGGCATCGCGCCGTTCAGTTCGAGCGGTTCATGCGCGACGAGGTGATCCTCGCGTGCACGCCCGCTCATCGCTTCGCCGGTCGGACGATCGAATTGGACGACCTCCGTGGCGAGCCGCTGATCGTGATGCAGGAGGGAGCCGGCGTTCGCCAGGTCGTCGAGGACGAGCTCCGCCGGCTCGGCACGAGGCTCCGCGACTTCGACGTGACGCTCGAGCTCGGCCTCCAGGAGTCGGTACGCAGCGCTGTGCAGGCCGGATACGGGATTTCGTTCATCTCGCGTGCCGCCATCGAGCGCGAGCTCGCAGCCGGAACCCTCGCCGAGGCGAGGGTCGCCGGGATGGACGCGACCCGCGTGATCTCCCTCGCCCGCGGCACGGGTCGGGTGCCGACGCGGGCGGCGCAGGCGTTCGTCTCGTTTGCCCGCGAACGTCTCACCTGAGCCGCCTTGACGGCGTCCCGATCGAGCGGGACGATGAGCTCATGGTCGAGTTCGCGACGCTCGCGGCGGTGATCTCGCTCCTCACCACGTCGTTCGGGACGCTGCAGCAACGTGTCGCCGACCGGCTCGTGGCGTCGAATGCAGTCGCCCTCTCACAGTCGGTCAGACAGGGGCAGAAAGCTGGTTTGACCGCCAAGGACACCCAGGCTGCATACGCCAGGGCGCCCTACCGGCTGCCGGCGCTCCGCTACGTCTACTCGCTCGGTTGGATCGCAGGAAGTCGCCACAAGTCGATGTGTGTCCTCGCGCACCTCGATCCGAAAGGGACTCGCGCGGCGATGATCGACACGTTACGCAAGAGTCAGCAGGCGGTCAGAGTCGTGCGCAAGCTGCATCTGACCATCGCCCAGGCGGGGACCGCGTTCAGCGCCGGCTTCGTATCGGCCTGCCCGGGGTTCTAGAACCTCGGGTTCTAAGAGCTGGCTGCCGCGGTTTTCGTGGCCGCGACGACTCGCCGTAGACTCACGACACCGAGCACGTCGGTGCCTTCGACGATCGGCAGATGCCGGAAGCCGCGGTCGAGCATCAGCTGCGCGGCCTCCTCGCAGTCCATCTCGGGCGCGGCAACGATCGGGTCTTCGGTCATGAACTGCCTGACTCGTGCCTCGCTGGAGTGGACGCGCGCCGCCATCGCCTTCAGCAGGTCGCGCTCGGTGAGGATGCCGATCAGCGTTCCGAAGTCCTTGACGATGACCGAGCCGACGTTCAGCGCGGTCATCTTCTCTGCGACCTCGCCGAGCGTGTCCTCGGGCGCGACAGTGATGAACTCCGTGCGCATGACGTCGGACAGGCTGGCCATCGCACCAGTGTAGCCACCTTCACCACGAAGACCTATGTCGATTCGGAAATCGTTCGGCTACAGGAATGGGATGACCGCAGCGCAGATCGCGCCGGCAACGCTGCAGTAGATCGCGAACGGCGTCAGCCGATTCGTCTCGAAGAAGCGCAGGAGCCACCGCACGGCGATGAACGCGGTTGCCGCCGAGCAGAGCGAGGCGACAAGCGCAGGGCCGCGGACGCCGTCGCCGTGCGATCCGAAGAGCTCGGGTAGCTTGAGGATCGCGGCCGCGCCGATGATCGGCGTCGCGAGCAGGAATGCGAATCGAGCGGCATCTCGGTTCGACAGACCCACCAGCAGCCCGCCTCCCATGGTCGCGCCCGAGCGGGAAAAACCCGGAATCAACGCGATTGCCTGCACCGCGCCCACCCCGAACGCGTGCGGAAAGCCGACCTGTTTGGCCAGTCGCGCGTCGTCGTCGTCGTCCGTCTCGGGCGCCCGTCGCCGGAGAAGCTCAGCGCCATAGAGGAGGAAGCCGTTGAGCATCAGGAAGATCGCGGCCGACTCGGGTGACGCGAACACCCGGCGGAGCGGGTGCTCCAGCAGCAGCCCGAGGATGCCGGCCGGGATGGTGCCGACGACCAGAAGCCAACCGAGCTTTGCGTCGTAGTCGTCCGGCGCGATACCCCGGTCGCGGAGGCTGCGACCCATGCCCTTGACGATTCGCACCCAATCGCGCCGGAAGAACAGTAACAGCACGATCGCCGTCGCGAGGTGCGTTGCGACCAGGAAGCTCAGGAAGTACGGGTCGTTCTGGTGGATGTTCCAGCCCAGCAGCTTGGGCAGGATGACGCTGTGGCCGAGGCTCGAGATCGGGAACAGCTCGGAAAATCCTTGGAGCAGCCCGAGGACGATCGCCTGCCCATATGAAATCAGCGCGCCGACGATCACGCAGTCTTCTTCTTCCCCGTCTGGAACCAGGCGAAGACGAGCGCGGCGAGTCCGACGAAGAACGACGCGATGCCGTGCTTGACGTGGTGGTGCGCCGAACCGGCCTCGTGACCCGGGAAGAACGACGGGAGCGAGCTCGCGGGCTCGGCCCAGTAGACGATGGCGATGACGATCAGCGCGACGCCGCCCAGGGCGACGAGACCGACCACGAGCGGAGAGCGCAGGTTCACGGTGGACCCTTTCGTTCGGAAGCTGGGGGCCAGGTCCGCCCCCAGAGGATGAATCCGCCGAAGTATGACCAAGACGCACGACGCGGCCGGCGACAACCAGGAGACCCGCGCGACGAATAAGCTGTGGTAATCGTGTGGATTAGCATTTCGGCTGGTAGTCTGAAGCCGATGTCCGTTCGGTCGTTCGATGTCCTCGTGATCGGGAGCGGCGCTTCCGGCCTTGCTGCAGCGCTTTCTGCCGAGGACGCGGGCGCACGTGTCGGTCTCGCGACCAAGGGCTCGATCCAGGCGTGCAACTCCGCCAAGGCGCAGGGAGGGATTCAGGCGGCAGTCGGCGACGACGACTCGCCGGAGCTTCATGCGGCCGACGTGCTGAAGAGCTCCCATGAGACAGCAAATCCGCGTCTGGTCGATGTCCTGACCTCCGAGGCTCCCTCGGCGATTCACTGGCTCGAGGAGCTCGGTGTCGGGTTCAGTCGCGAAAACGGCGGCTATCGAGTCGCCCGTTGCGGCGGCGCGTCGCGCAAGCGGCTCCTCCAGGTCGGGGATCGCACGGGCCACGCGATCACCAAGGCCTTGCGTGAGGCATTCGAGGCGGGGGGCGGCACGGAGCTGCCGAACAGCCCGCTCGTCGCGCTCGCCCCCACAGAGAACGGTTGGCGGGCGACATGCGGTGGGAAAGACCGCGAATCGGTGCAGATCGACGCGGGAGCGGTCGTGCTAGCCGCTGGTGGCCGCTGCTTCGCCGAGGCCAAGGCTCGTGGCGAGCTGTCGACGAACCACCCGAACGCGACCGGCGAGGTAACGAAGCTCGCGCTCGGGCTCGGCGCCGAAGCGCGTGATCTCGATGCGCTCCAGTACCACCCGAACGGCGGTGCGTGGCCGGCAACCATGCAGGGCTACTCGATCCCCGAGACGACGCGCGCGTACGGGGCGGTGCTGCTCAACGCCGACGGCGAGGAGTTCACCGACTCCCTCGGGCCGCGCGACGCCGTCTCGCGTGCGATCTTCGACGAGGTCGAGCAGGGACGAGGCGTCAAGACCGAGGATGGTCGCCCGGCTGTTTGGCTCGATACGACGCGGATCCCGGAGGCGGACGCGGACGTTTCGCTCCCGTACATGCTCCGCCGGTACCGCAGCGGGGGCATCGACCCTCTGCGCGAGAAGCTCTTCACGTACCCGGTTCTGCACTACCAAAACGGTGGTCTCGTGATCGACGAGCATGGCGAGACGACGCTCAACGGCCTGTTCGCCTGTGGCGAGATTGCAGGTGGAACCCACGGGCGCAACCGGATGATGGGAAACTCCCTGCTCGAATGCTGCGTGTTCGGCCGTCGCGCTGGACGTGTGGCCGCCGAAAGGGCGATGGCATGAGCAGCGTTGTGACAACCGATCTGGCCGGAGCCGTCGAGGATGCGGCGGCGCACCTCTACGTCTGGGCGCTGAAGGACATCCCGCAGGATCTTCGCGATGCGCTCGGTGCCGCGCTCAAGAGGGAGACCTCGATCACCGGTATCCGCGTCCTGGAGATCATCCACAAGAACGTCTCGATCGCCGACGAGCAGAAGAACCTGGTTTGCCAGGACACCGGGATCGCGGTTTACACGTGTCGCGTCGGTGAGTACTTCCCGCTTCATCCAGCTCGGATCTACGCGTCGCTGAAGGCGGGAACCGAGCGCGCGACGATCGAGCACCCGTTGCGCTCGAACGCCGTGCACACGATCACGCGCGAGAACACCGGCCCGAACACGGGTTACCGCCTGCCGATCGTGCACTGGGAGTTCATCCCCGACTGGGACGGGCTCGACGTGAAGTGTGTGCCGAAAGGCTCGGGCTCCGAGAACATGAGCTTCCTCAAGATGTGCGTTCCCGCGGACGGCGTGAAGGGGATCAAGCAGTTCGTGCTCGAGTCGATCGTGGGCGCCGGCGGCAAGCCGTGTCCTCCGGGGATCGTCGGCGTCGGTATCGGCGGCTCGGCCGACTATGCGATGTACCTCGCGAAGGAGGCGATCGCGCGACCGGTGGGAACGCGGAACCAGGATCCGATCGTCGCGCAGCTCGAGGACGAGCTCTACGGGCTGCTCAACGAGACCGGGATCGGCCCGATGGGACTCGGCGGCGACGTCACCGTCCTCCAGTGCCATATCGAGCACGCGGACACCCACATGACGCTCAATCCCGTCGCTGTGAACTACCAGTGCTGGGCCGCGCGGCGCGCCTCGGCGCACATCGCCGCCGACGGGACGATCGATTTCGACCGGGAGTTCTGACCTGTGGACAACGTGTCACGCTTCCGTTCCCTCGACTGTCACGTGACAGTCGAGCACACACGAGTGCACGGATCTATCCCCAGGCGCAAAGGGCAGCGCTAGCGATGGCGGAGCACGAGGTCACGTTCCCGATCACAGATCCCTCCGAGATCCTGAAGCTGCGCGCCGGCGACGAGGTCACTGTGCAAGGGCACATCATCGGCATCCGCGACAGGACGCAGATCCGGATCTTCGACCAAGGCATCGAGTCGCCGATGGATCTGACCGGGGCGTTCCTGCTGCACACAGCGCCCGGCGTGCGGAAGCTGGGGCCAGGTCGCTACGAGAAGGTCTGCATCGGGACGACCACATCGGCCAGGATGGTGCGCTTCACGGAGCCGCTCGGCCAGCAGTACGGCGTGCGCGCAATCTGCGGCAAAGGTGGCTTCCCCGACGAGGCGATCGAGCCGATGCA
>JBBQPW010000011.1:0-20648 GCA_038216845.1 Gaiellales bacterium
CGACCTCGTGATCGCGATGCCCGCCTCGTGGCTGCCGCTCGTCGCCGACTACACCCGCTTCTCGCGCGACCGGCGCACCGCCTTCGTCGGCTCGGGCGTCGGCTACCTGATCCCGAACCTCTGGCTGTTCGGCCTCGGCGCGCTGCTCCTGCTCTCGCGCAACCTGTCCGACCCGACCGACCTCCTGACGACGATCGCGGGGGGCGGCCTCGCGGGCGGCCTCGCCCTGCTCGCGCTGACCGTCGACGAGACCGACGAGCCCTTCGCGAACGTCTACTCCGCCGCGGTCTCGATCCAGAACGTCCTGCCGCGCGCGCCGCAGGCGCTGCTGATCGGGCTCGTCACCGCGATCGCGACCGGCCTGGCGCTCGCGCTCGACCTCGGTCGCTACCTCGACTTCCTCTACCTGCTCGCTTCGGCGTTCGTGCCGCTCTTCGCCGTGCTGCTTGCGGACTGGCTGGTCGCCCGCGCGCGCTACAGCGATCTGTTCGCCGGGCCCGCGCTGCGGCCCGGGCCGTTCGTCGCCTGGCTCGCGGGCTTCTGCCTCTACCAGTGGCTGCAGCCGGTCGGGCCGGGGTGGTGGACGTCGCTCGTCGAGCGGACGAGCCCGCACACGCTCCCGTGGGGCGGGGCGTCGCTGCCGAGCTTCGGCGCCTCGTTCGTCCTCACGCTCGTGCTCGGCGCCGCGAGGCGCAGGATCGTACGGCTCTCGGCCGAACACGCATAGATGGTTGATCGGAGGTTGGCGTGCTCAGGATGCCTTGGTAAGGGCGAGGGTGGCTTCCGGCGCCGCGTCTGGGTCGTCATCCAGGAGTGCGAACACTTTCGATCAGCCATCTAGGCTACGCCGGATGCCGGAGCTGGCGGTGATCGGAAACCTCGCGCGCGACCGCATCGGCGGCGGGCAGCGCGTCGGCGGCGGGCCGTACCACGCGGCGCTCGGCCTGCACCGGCTCGGGGCGCAGGCGACGATCCTGACCAAGGTCTCCGACCGGGAGCTGCTGCCGCCGCTGCTCGAGCTCGGGCTGGACGTCCGGTGCCGCGACTCGACGTTGACCCCGACCTTCTCGATCGCCTACCACGGCGACGACCGGGAGATGCAGGTCGAGGAGCTCGGCGATCCGTGGACGCCCGAGGAGATGCGCGGCTGGGTCGCCGACGCGCTCGGCGAGACGGCCTGGGTGCACGTGGCGCCGCTGCTCCGATCGGACTTTTCGGCTGCGGCGCTCGCCGAGCTGGCGCGGGGCCGCCGCGTCCTCCTGGACGCGCAAGGGCTCGTCCGCGAGCCGCGCCTCGGTCGACTCGAGGAAAACGACGCCTACGACGCCGAGATCCTCCGCCACCTGACCGTGCTCAAGCTGGCCGAGGACGAGGCGCGGATCGTCCTCCCGGACCTGGGCGAGGAGTCGCTCCGCCGGCTCGGCGTGCCCGAGGTGCTCGTCACCTTCGGGTCGAAGGGATCGCTTGTCTACGCGGGCGGCACGCTCGAGCGCGTCGAGGCCCGACCGGTGGACGCCGACGCGACCGGCGCCGGCGACGCGTTCTCGGCGACCTATCTCGCTAGCCGCGCCGCCGGCATCCCGCCTGTGGAGGCAGCCCACCGCGGTGCGCGGCTGGTCGAGTCGCTGCTCGCCGACCGCCGGTGAACGCGCTCGTCGAGACGGCGGCGGGCGTCTACACGATCGACGTCGATGCCGACGAGGTCGACGACTTCGCAGCCGGCGCCTCGCTGGAGCCGCCCCCGCCGCCGCAGACGGGCCTGCCCCGGGTGGTCGCAGCGGCCGCGGGCGGCTCCACGGTCGTCGTCGCCGTCTCCGCGAAGCCGCCCCTCCTCGTCTCCCACGACGCCGGCCTCACCTGGCGCGAGTCGGGTCGCGGTCTGCCGTCGGGGAACGCGGTCGCGGTTGCGCAGGACGATCCCGACCGGCTGGTCTTCTGCGCCGGCACTCGCCTCTTCGTCTCTATCGACGGAGGTCGCTTCTGGCGCGCGCTCACCATTGAGCTGCCGGAGGACGCAGTCGCGGCCGACTGGGTGTAAGCGCTTTCCGGAAGCGGTTTTACTGGTTTAGGGTAAGCCGGGTGGGACGGCACGACCGACCGACGATCTACGACGTCGCACGGCTGGCGGGGGTGTCGACCGCGACCGTGTCGCGCGCGCTGAACGACAGCGGCCAGATCGCGCCCGGCACGCGGAGCACGATCGACGCGGCCGTTGCGCAGCTGGGATACCGCCCCAACACGATCGCGCGGAGCCTCGTGACGAAGGCGACGCAGACGATCGCGCTGCTGCTGCCCGACATCGGCAATCCCTTCTATGCGGCGCTCGTCAGCGGCATCCAGCAGCAAGCGCTCAAGAGCGGCCACACGATGCTGCTCTGCATGACCGAGGGAAACGCCGAGCAGGAGGAGCAGTACCTCAGCCTGCTGCGTGCCAAGCAGGTGGACGGCGCGCTCGTCGACGGGCTCGTCCTGCCGCCGGAGCGGATCGCCCGCTTCGTCGAGGATGGATTCCCGATCGTGTGCCTCGACCGAGACGTCGCCTCGCCTTCCGTGCCGCTCGTCCAGGTCGACAACCGGGCCGGCGCGCAGCTCGCGATCGACCACCTGCTCTCACTCGGCCACCGGCGGATCGCGCACGTGACGGGCGCGCCGACGCGCATCGCCGAGGAGCGCCTGGCCGGCTACGGCGCCTCGCTCGCGGCGGTCGGACTCGCCGTCGACGGGAGGCTCGTGGCGCGGGGCGGCTTCACCGAGGAAGGCGGCTACACGGCGACGAAGCGGTTGCTCGCGGCGGGGACGGAGCCGACGGCCGTCTTCGCGGCGAACGACCTCTCCGCGCTCGGCACGATCAGGGCGATCGCCGAGCAGGGCGGGCGGGTGCCGGGCGACGTCTCCGTCGTCGGCTTCGACGACCTGCGCCTCGCGTCGTTCACGTCGCCTCCCCTGACGACCGTGCGGCAGCCCGCGCTCGAGATCGGCGAGCACGCGGCGCAGATCCTGCTCGACCTGATCCGGGGCCGTCCGCCCGCGCAGCTGCGCTTCCTGCACGCGCCGACGCTGATCGTGCGGGGCTCGACTGCGCCGCCGCCGCGTGCTTGACTTCGCTTTCTGCAACCGCTTACTGTAAGCGCTTGCATGAAGGCGGGTCTGCGGATCGGGCTGATCGGCGTAGGACGCATCGGCCTCGTCCACGCCAAGACGCTGCTCAGCCTGGACGGCGTTGCAGGGCTGACGCTGACCGATCTCGACCACGGGCGAGCCGCCGAGGCCGCCGCGAGCCTCGGCGCCGGAGCGGTACCGACCGCCGAGGATCTCGTCGCCGCCGATGTCGACGCGCTCGTCGTCGCCACGCCGACCCCGGCGCATGCTGCGATGCTGCGGCTCGCCGCGCTTGCCTGCATCCCGGCGTTCTGCGAGAAGCCGGTCGCGCTCGACCTCGCGACGATCGACGACCTCGTCGAAGAGGTCGAGCGCGCGGGCATCCTCGTCCAGGTCGGCTTCCAGCGTCGATTCGACGCCGGCTATCGCACGGCGCGCGACGCCGTCGCGGGCGGCGCGCTCGGAACGCTGCTCGTCGTCCGCGCCGCGACGCACGATCCGTCGCCGCCGCCGGAGGCGTACATCGCGGCCTCGGGCGGCATCTTCCGCGACCTGCACATCCACGACTTCGACGCGATTCGCTACGTCACCGGCGAGGAGGTCACCGAGGTCTACGCCGACGGCGCCGTCCGCGAGACCGGCTGGTTCGAGCGTCACGGCGACGTCGACGCGGCGGTCGCGATCCTCCGGCTCGGCGGCGGGGCGCTCGCGATCGTCTCCGGCACGCGCAGCGATCCGCTCGGCTACGACGTCCGGCTGGAGCTGCTCGGCACGGGCGACAGCATCGTCGTCGGGCTCGACAGCCGGAGCCCTCTCCGCTCCGTGGAGCCGGGCGTCGCCGCGCCTGCCCGCCCCCGTTACCGCGACTTCGTCGACCGCTTCGCGCCGGCGTACCGCAGCGAGCTCGGGGCGTTCGTCGCCGCCGTCCGCGACGGCGGTCCGAGCGCGTGCACCCTCCGGGAGGCGCGGGCTGCGCTCGTCGTCGCCCTCGCCGCCGACCGTTCGCGCGCCGAACGGCGGCCGGTCGCGATCGAGGAGGTGGCTAGCGCGGAGGCCGCCAATCGTTGAAGATCGTGCCAGCAATTCACACGGCAAAGGAGCTGGGAGCAGATGGAGTTCGAGCAGGAGCGAGATGAACTGGAAGACGCCGAGGAGCTGCAGCTTTCGCGGCGCGGGCTGTTCGTCACGGGAGGGCTTGCAGCAGCCGGCCTGACGATGCTCGGGGCGCCCGCGGCGGCACTTGCGCGCGGCAACGCGGCAGGGATCAAGATGGCGGTCGTCACGCACGGCGACACGGGCTCGTTCTGGTCGGTGTTCAAGCACGGCGTCGACCAGGCAGCGAAGGATCTGAAGGGCCGCGGCGTGAGCGTCTCGCAGGTCTACGCAAATAACGACGTGTCGAAGCAGGTCGCCGGCCTGAACGCCGCGGTCGCGTCGGGCGCCAAGGTGATCGCGACCTCCGTGCCGGACGCGAGCGCCCTCAAGGATCCGCTCGCCAAGGCCTCGGCGAAGGGAATCACGATCATCACGGTCAACTCCGGCGAGGGAGCGTTCGACAGCCTGCCGTCCTTCGACACGCACGTCGGCCAGGACGAGGGGATCGCCGGCGAGGGCGCCGGAAAGCAGTTCACGGCGGCGGGCGCGAAGCAGGTCGTCGTCGTCATCCACGAGTCCTCGAACTCGGGGCTGACCCAGCGGGCCGCCGGCGTCAAGAAAACGTTCAAGGGGACGACGAAGACGCTGCTGATCCCGAACGCGAAGGCCGACATCCCCGGCACGAAGGCGAAGATCCAGGCGTACTTCAAGGCGAACCCGAAGACCGACGCGCTGCTCGGGCTCGACCCGGACGTGACGGTTCCGGCGATGTCGATCGCGCCGGCCGGCACCAAGGTCGGCACGTTCGACGTCAACGCGGCGGTGATCGCGGCCCTGAAGGGCGGCAAGATGCTGTTCGCAATTGACCAGCAGCAGTACCTCCAGGGTTACCTGCCGGTCGTGTTCGGGATGCTGTTCGTCACGAACCTGAACACCGTCGGCGGCGGCAAGCCGGTGCTGACCGGCCCGGGGATCATCAACAAGGGCAACGCGGCGCAGGTGGCCGCGCTCGCGAAGGCGGGGACGCGGTAGAGCCGGCGGCGGGCGGGCGGCAGCGAGCCGCCCGCCCGGTCCGGGCGCGGAAGGCGCGAGTTGGCGACTGAGAGCTCTGAGACGGCAGCGACGAAGGGCCCCGACGAGCGGCTCGCCCGGGCGAGCCTCCTGACGGAGCTCGTCAAGCGCCCCGACATCGGGGCGCTGATCGGCGCGATCGCCGTCTTCGCCCTGTTCGCCTACACCGCGCGGCAGGTGCACTGGGCCTCCGACCTCGGGATCACGAGCCAGTGGCTCGACCAGTCGGCGCAGTACGGCATCGTCGCGGTGCCCGTGGCGCTGCTGATGATCGGCGGCGAGTTCGACCTTTCCGCAGGGGTGATGATCGGCAGCTCCGGCCTGCTGCTCGGGCTGCTCGCGACGCGGGCGCACATGAACATCTGGCCGGCGATCGTGCTGGTGCTGCTGTTCGGCCTCGCGATGGGCTTCCTGAACGGCTACACGGTCGTGAAGACGAAGCTCCCCAGCTTCATCGTCACGCTGGGGACGTTCTTCATCCTCCAGGGCGTCAACGCCGGCGGCACGCTGAAGCTGACCGGCTCGGTCGCGATCCAGGACATCGACGCCGAGCCCGGCTTCGACTCGGCGCGCCGCTACTTCGCCTCGACCGTCTGGTCGCCCTACGACTTCAAGGTGAAGGTGATCTGGTGGATCGCGATTACCGCGCTCGGAGTCTGGCTGCTCGCGCGGACGCGCTTCGGCAACTGGATCTTCGCCGTCGGCGGCGATCCGGTCGCGGCGCGCAACGTCGGCGTCCCGGTCGCGAGGACGAAGATCGCGCTCTTCATGCTGACGTCGCTGACGGCGTCGCTGCTCGGGATCATCACGGCGATCGAGCTCCGCTCGATCCAGGCGAACGAGGGCGTCGGCCGCGAGTTCATCTTCATCATCGCCGCCGTCGTCGGCGGCTGCCTGCTGACCGGCGGCTACGGCTCCGTGATCGGCGCCGCCTTCGGCGCGGCGATCCTCGGCATGGCCGGAATCGGCATCATCCTCTCGAACTGGGACTCGAACTGGGTCTACGCCTTCCAGGGCGTGATCCTCGTGCTCGCGGTGATGCTGAACGCTGCGATCCGCACGCGCGCGGCGAGGGCGCGTTCGCGATGACGCTGCTCGCCGCCGAGCAGCTCTCGAAGTACTACGGCAACGTCGTCGCGCTGAACGACGTCTCGGCCCAGGTCGACGCGGGCGAGGTGACCTGCATCCTCGGCGACAACGGCGCCGGCAAGTCGAGCTTCATCAAGATCCTCTCGGGCGTCCATCGGCCCGACGGGGGACGGCTGCTCGTCGACGACGCGGAGGTGGAGTTCGGCTCGCCGCGGGATGCCCGCGCGGCCGGGATCGCGACCGTCTACCAGGATCTCGCGATGGTGCCGCTGATGTCGATCTGGCGCAACTTCTTCCTCGGCGCCGAGCCGACGAGGGGGATCTGGCCGCTGCGCCGGTTCGACGTCGCGCGGGCGCGGACGACCGTTCGCACCCAGCTCGAACAGATGGGGATCGACATCCGCGACCCGGACCAGCCGGTCGGGACGCTCTCGGGCGGGGAGCGCCAGTCGGTCGCGATCGCGCGCGCCGTCTACTTCGGCGCGCGCGTCCTGATCCTCGACGAGCCCACCTCGGCGCTCGGCGTCAAGCAGGCCGGGGTCGTGCTCCGCTATATCCTGCAGGCCCGCGAGCGCGGCATCGGCGTCGTCTTCATCACGCACAACCCGCATCACGCCTATCCCGTCGCCGACCGGTTCGTGATCCTGAACCGCGGTCAGAGCCTCGGCACCTTCGCCAAGGGCGAGATCGACCGGCAGGAGCTCGTGCGGCTGATGGCCGGCGGCCGCGAGCTGGCCGAGCTGGAGCACGAGTTGCAGGCGATCCAGGAGGAGCTCGGAACCGCGTCGGCGTGAAGCGCGACGCAGAACCACCCAAACGGTGACGAGTGAAGCGGCGGCGCTCGGCTAGAACGAAGACATGCACAGAACCCCCGGCAAGCTGTTCCGCTCCTCCCCCTCCTCGGCGCTCCACGACCGGCTCGCGTCGAGCACGCTCGACGAGCTGCTGCTCGAAGTCGCCTCCGCGCCGACCGAGGAGGAGCTCGCCTGGAACGGCCTCTCCTTCCGCCTTCAGCTGCTCGAGTCCTGCGGCTTCGGCGCCGACGCGGCGCTTGCGCTCGCGATCAGACCCGAGATCGGCCTCGAGGAGCCGCTTGCGCTGATCCGACGCGGCTGCACCCCCGACACCGCCGCCGAGATCCTGATCTAGATGAGCGGCGGCGCCCTCGTCACGGCTCTCCTGATCGGCTCGGCCATGCTCGCGCTCTGGTTCAGCGTCCGCTTCCCCGCCGTCGCCCCGGCCGGCTTCCGCGCCCGCATGTTCGCCGCCGTCAGCGCCTTCGTCCTCGTCTCGGTGCTCCCGGTGACAGCGACGATGATCAGCCTGGTGGGCTTCTTCCTACCGGCGCTCGTGCTGCTCTTCCTCTCGGCGCTCTGGCTGCTCCAGGTCGCGGCCGACCCGGCCTCTCACGTCTAGATCCGGAGCGAGTAGCCGCGGTCGATCGGGTACGGCGGGAACGGCACCTCGCGCGTCGTGCCGTCCTCGTACCAGCCGCGCCGCCCGTAGAAGCGCCGGGCGCGAACGTTCGCCTCGAGCACCCACAGCCGGGCTCGCTCGACGCCGCGCTCGCGCAGCGCGCCGACCGCGACGTCGTGCAGGCGTGCGGCCACGCCCGTGCCCCAGGCCTCGGGACGGACGTAGAGCGCGTCGAGCCAGGGCGGATCGACGGCGACGAAGCCGAGCTCGTCGTCGACGTAGACGAGCTCGGTCGAGACCTGCCAGCGCGCGAGCACCTCCGCGCGCGGGAACGGCGCGTCGCCGAAGACGTGCGCGAGGCCGGCGACCGACGCGGCCTCCTGAATCTCGGCGAGCAGCTCGGGGTTCACAGCCGCCGCGCCTCGACGATCCGCTGCAGGAACTGCTGCGTCCGCGCTTCCCTCGGCGCGGCGAAGAGCTCGTCGGGCGGCCCCTGCTCCAGGATGACGCCGCCGTCGAGGAAGCAGACGCGCGTCGCGATGTCGCGGGCGAAGCCCATCTCGTGCGTCGCGATCACCATCGTCATGCCGCCCTCGGCGAGCTCGCGGATCACCTCGAGCACCTCGGCGACTAGCTCCGGGTCGAGCGCGCTCGTCACCTCGTCGAGCAGCATCAGCTCGGGCCGCATCGCGAGCGCGCGGACGATCGCGACGCGCTGCTGCTGCCCGCCGGAGAGCCGGTCCGGGTAGTCGTCGAGGCGGCCGCCGAGCCCGAAGCGCGCCAGCAGCTCGACCGCCCGTGCCCGCGCCTCCGCGCGCGGCAGCCCGAGCGCGAGCCGCGGCCCGAGCGTCACGTTGGCCAGCACGGACATGTGCGGAAACAGGTTGAACGCCTGGAAGACGATCCCGATCCGCCTCCGCACCGCGTTCACGTCGACGCCGCGCCGCGTGATCTCCTCGCCGCCGACGACGATCCGCCCCGCGTCGATCGGCTCGAGCAGGTTGACGCAGCGCAGCAGCGTCGACTTGCCCGAGCCGGAGGCGCCGATCAGGCAGACGACCTCGTGTTCGGCGACCTCGAGGTCGATCCCGCGCAGCACCTCGGCGCGGCCGAACGACTTCCGCAGCCCCGCAATCTCAAGAGTCGTGGTCACGACGATCCTTCGTTGACGGGGTGCGATGGGCGCCGCGAGGCAAGGAAAAAGGGCCCGTGCCGAGGCTTGCCTATTGGGTGCACAGGGCGGACGCCACCGACGTGCGCATCGCGGCGTCCAGCGCGGCCCGGCGACTCAAGGCTCGTCGTGACCACGACTCTATGCATGGCGGCGCCTGCGGTCGCGCAGGATCAGCCAGTCGGTGAAGCGCGCGAGCGGGATCGTGATCGCGACGAAGAGCAGCGCCGCCGCCAGGTACGCCGTGTAGTTGAAGGTCGCGTTCGCGTCGATCTGGGACTGCTGGAACGCCTCGACCGCGCCCAGCGTGCCGACGAGCGCGGTGTCCTTCTGCAAGCCGATGAAGTCGTTCAGAAGCGGCGGGATCACGCGTCGGACCGCCTGCGGCAGGATCACCCGTCGCAGCGTCTGCGACCGCGACAGTCCGAGTGAGCGCGCAGCAGCTTCCTGACTCGGGTGAATCGACTCGATCCCGGCGCGATAGACCTCCGACACGTACGCGCTATAGATCAGCACGAGCGAAACGATCCCCCAGAAGATCACCGACTTCGGGACGTAACTCAGGCCGAGTGCGGGGGCGCCGAACCCGAGTATTGCGATCACGAGAATCGTCGGGATGCCGCGGAAGAGATCGGCGTACACGATCGCGAGCACGCGCAGCGGGAAGAACACCGGCCCCGGCAGGCTGCGCAAGACCGCGAGGAACAGCGCGAAGACGAGGATGAACGCTTCCGCGATGCAGAAGATCTTGATGTTCAGCCGGAACGCGCGCGCGATCTCCGGGAACGTGGACTTGAACTCCGCCCAGTTGAAGAACTGGCTGCGGACGGCGGGCCAGCCCGGGGCGTGCGTGATCGCAAAGACGACGACAGCGAAGAAGACGACGGTGCTCGCGAGGGCGATGGCGACGCTCCGGCGACCTTCGCCGCCGGAGCGCAGTCCATCGAGCAGGCGCGAGCGCCGGTCTACTTCAAGACCGGCGCGCCGGTCGCCTTCGCTAGCCACAGCTGCTGGAGCCGCTTGAGCGTCCCGTTCGCCCGCAGTGACGAGAGAGCCTTATCGACACAACCGGTCAGCGCATTGCCCTTCGCGAGCACGACGCCGAAACGGTCGGTCACGCCGCCCTTGTTCTCGAACTGGCCGAGGATCTTGCCGTTCGGCACCTGCACGGCCGTCACGTAGAACGCGGTCGGAAGGTCGACCATCAACCCGTCGATCTGCTTGTTCTTGAGCGCGAGCACCGCGGAGGCATTCGAGTTGAAGACGGCCGGCTGCTGAGACGGCTTGATGCGGTTCTTGATGTATGTGTAGCTCGTGGTTCCGAGCTGAGCGCCGAGCTTGAACGACGCCAGGCCCTTGATGCTGCGCACCGACGCGATCTTCGTGCCCTTGTTGACGACGAGCGCCTGGTTCACGTCGTAGTACGACGTGCTGAACGAGACGACCTTTGCGCGCGCTGCCGTGATCGAGATCTGGTTGATGTCGAAGTCGAAGCTCTTCGTGCCCGGCGCGAATGCCTTGTTGAAGGGAACATACGTCCACTTCACCTGACCCTTGGAGTAGCCGAGCTTCTTCGCGATCGCATACGCGACCGCCGATTCGTAACCCTTGCCTGTGGCCGGGTCGTTGATCTTCCACGAACTGTGCGATCCACCGGCGAACCACGGCGGATACGCGGGATTGTCCGTGCCAACCGTGAGCCGGCCGTTCGTGACGGTCGCGCACGAGGCAGACGCGGCGACCGATCCACTGGGAGCAGCGACGGAGGCGCTGACGGCAACGGCGGCGAGAACCGCGACCGACGTCAGCAGCAGGAGGAGGCGCTTGTGCATGTGGTCATGGCCTTTCGATGAAAGAGGACGGGGCTCGGTGTCGCCTTCCAGCGTATCGGCCACCGTTCGGGCTAGCCGGTTTGCGCGATACGAGCCGCGTCGATGCCAGGCTGGAAGCAGGCCCGGCAACGCGCTTCGTACGAGTCGAGCGCGCCGACCTGGATCGTCTCGCCGCCGAACGGTGCTGGCTCGCCGTCGACGAGCCGCTGTGTCATCGTCGCCGGGCCACCGCAGCGGTGACAGACGGCCTCCAGCTTGTCGACGAACTCCGCGACGCAGAGCAGCGTCGGCATTGCGCCGAACGGGAGCCCGCGGAAGTCCTGGGCGAGGCCGGCTGCGACGACCCGTGCGCCGTCCTGGATGAGCGCGTCGATCGCATCGGTGATGCCGAGATCGAAGAACTGCACCTCGTCGATCCCGACTGCGTCGTAACCCCTCGCGAGCCTGCGCACCTCGTCGCTCGACGTCGCGGTGACCGCGCGCATCTTTGCGCCCGCGTGCGAGACGACGTGACCGACGTCGTAGCGATCGTCGATCAGCGGCTTCACGACCAACGCACGCTGGCCCGCGATCTCGGCGCGGCGCAGGCGGCGGATCAACTCTTCGCTCTTGCCACAGAACATCGGCCCGCAGACGACCTCGAGCCATCCTCCCGCGTGTGGCTGTGTTCTGATCACGCGCGGCACACTAGAGGGTGCTCAGGACGAACCGTCTGACTCAAGAACGGGTCGGGACAGCGAACGAGGGTCGGGCGGGCGCCAGACGTACGCGTTCGTCTCTCGCTGCTCGAAGCCGAGGCGGCGGTAGAGGCGGGTCGCCGCCTCGCGCCCCGGGCGCGACGTCAGCTCGACCGAGATCGCACCTGCGCCCTCGGCCTGGCGCAAGGCCTCCTGCGTGAGAGCTTCCCCGACGCCGCGGCCACGGGCCGCTTCGTCGACGACGACGTCGTGGATCCAGGCCCTCAGGCCGGTCGGAACCCGGTAGACGATCAGGGTGAGCATCCCGAGGACATCGTCGTCGTCGCGCGCGACGATCAGGCTCGTCCCCGGCGTTGCGACCAACTCCACGAGCTCGACGATGCCGGCGGGTTCGCGGTTCGGCGAGAGCTGGGGCACGAGGCGCGCAACCGCCTCCGCGAGCGCGTCGTCGGCCTCCGTGACGCGTTCGACTCTCACGTGGCTGCCACTGCCTCGAGCGTGCGGGCGCGAACGCCGACGGACAGCGACCATTTTCCGCGCGTTGCACGGATCGTATTGAAGCTCTTGCCCGTCACCTTCCACCCTCGGGCCTGCAGTGCGGCGACGTACCAGTCGATCACCCGCTCGGGACGCGCTCCGGCGGGAAGGGTCCAGTCGCGTGCGGCGAACGCGTCGCCCGGCGTCGTCCTTGGCGCGGTCACGCCGGGGAAGACCGGAACCCGCTCCAGCACCGCCGCGTTCGCGCGGGCTTGCGCGTCCACCTTGTGGCTTCCGCAGCCTGTAGTGAAGATCAGCGCGCTAAGGAGCAGGAGCAGTGCGCAGCGAGCCCTGGCGACCGTCAACGTCTGTCACCTGGACGGCGATCCACATGGTCGCCGAACGTACGGCGAGGGGACCGCTGACCGTGTGCGTGTCGCAGGGAGCGGTGTGATTCTGCGTCGTAGTGGTGGTTGCGCTCTTCCATTGCCCCTTGTCCTGCCAGATCTGCGTCAGGGCGATGGTGAGAGGCCCCGACGAATCGTCGCAGACCGTGAACGTCGCGGTCGCGGTCGCGCTGTTCCGCGTCGCGATGAGATCGGGGACAGACGGAGGTGCAACCAGGTCGAACGTCGCGACGACCGTTTGCGTGACGTTCATCGTCACCTCGCACGTCGGCGAGTAGCCGAAGCAGCCGCCGCCATCCCAACCGGCGAAGACCGAGCCGGGAGCCGCCTTTGGTGTCAGCGTGACGTGCCCACCGCGCGAATAGGGCTGGAAGCAGGCGGTGCCACAGTTGATCCCGCCGGGATCGCTCGTAACGGAACCGCTGCCCGCCCCCGCTTTCTGGATCCTCAGGTTCCGGGACAGCGGGGCGTCCGGACCGGTCCCCTCGGTGCCCGCGAACGACAGCACGTTGGAGTACTCGAGCAGCGGGCACGTGGGGCAGCTCATGTCGGTGCCGCCGACGTGCACGTAGTACTTCACGCCGGGATCGAGGAAGAAGACGTCGGTCCAGTCGGTCTGCGTGCTGAAGAGGAACGAACCGGAGTCCAGGCTCACGAACGAGCCGTCGGCGTTCACGTCGGGCGAGGTCGAGACCTCGACGACGAGCGGCTCCACCTCGGGGCCGATCGTCCAGCTCGCCGTGGCGTGCCCGTTCACCGACCCGGCGGAGACCAGCACCGGTGCGGCAGCGAGAGCCTGCGGCGCCCCCGCGAGCGCCGCGACCAGCCCGAACAGAACCACCAATTTCCTCATTCGACGACCCCCTTGAAGGCTCAAGGTAGCCCTGGTCCTACGAAATCGCCAGACGATTCTACTTGAGCAAACGCGACATTCGGCGATCCTTGAGCGTGCGGCCGCCGGTCTGGCACGTCGGGCAGTAATAGATCGTGTGCTCCTCGAAATCGACGCGGGCAAGCGGTGTCCCGCAGCGCTCGCACGGCGCGCCGAGCTTGTTGTGGACGCGGTAGGTCTGCTCGTCCTTTGCGCCTCCGAGCCGAAGCTCCAGACCGCGCGCGAGCTCGGCGTGGATCGCTGTCGCCAGGCGCTCGGTCTCGCCGGCGTCGACCTGGGTGGAGAGCTGGTACGGCGAGAGCTGCGCGGCCCAGAGGATCTCGTTGGCCCACGCGCGCCCGATCCCCGCGATCAAGCGTTGGTCGCGAAGCAGCGAGTGCAGGCGGCGCGAGTCCGACGCGAGGATCCGCGCCACGTCCTCCGTCGTCAGCCGATCCGCCTCGGGGCCGAGGTGCGCGAGCTCTTGGGCCAGTGCGTCCGGCCGCAGTAGCCACACACCGGCGCGCTTCTTCGAGCCGGCTTCGGTCAGCTGCAGCTCGCCGCCGTCGGTGAAGCGAACCCGGAACATCGGCGCCTTCGCGCCCTTCCCGTTCGGCGGCACGTACTTCAGGCGCCCCGCGCTCATCAGGTGCACCATCAGGACGAGCTCGTCGTCGTCTGTCGGCAGCAAGAACCGCTTCGCGCGCCGCTCGACGCCCTTGAAACCTTCGCCGTCGAGGGCGGAGACGGGCGGGTCGAACGTCTTCAGCGTCGCGATGTGCGCCGGTCCGGCTTTCTCGATCGGGAACTTTTTCACGAGTGGGTCGAGCTCGCGGCGCCATGCTTCGACCTCGGGCAACTCGGGCAACGTACGCTCCTCGGGTGGACGCGATCAGGGTAACGGTGCGCCGTGGCAACGTCGTCGAAGCGGTGCATCGCGTGCATGTGCGAGCCTCGGACGGCACGGCGTACGGCGACGACATGTACTGCTTCCTCCGTTCCTCGCTCAAGCCGATCCAGGCGATCCCGTTGTTCGAGGCCTACGACGACCTCGACACCGACGAGCTCGCGATCGCCTCGGCGTCACACCAGGCCGAACCGGCGCAGCTTGCCGCGGTGCGCAAGCTCCTGGCCCGCGCCGGTGTGTCGGCGGACGAGCTCGAAAATGGCTTGCAGGGAGGTCGGCCGGACGGGAAGCTCGGGCACAACTGCTCGGGCAAGCACGCCGGGATGCTCGCCGCGTGCCGCGCAAACGACTGGCCCCTTCATCCGTACTGCGATCTCTCCCATCCGCTGCAGCAGCGAATCGCTGCAGTCGTGGGAGAGAGCGATACCGCGACCGACGGCTGTGGCGTCCCGGCGTTCGCGATGTCACTCAGCCGCATGTGCGAGCTCTTCCTGCGCACGCCACCGGGCATCCAGCAGGCGATGATCGCCCATCCCGAGCTCATCGGGGGCCAGGGCGCCGACGACACCGACCTGATGCGCGCGAAGCCCGGCTGGTTCGCAAAGCGCGGCGCGGAGGGCCTGATGTGCGCCGCGCACGACGGCGTGGCATGGACGGTCAAGGTGGAGGACGGGGCGAACCGCGCGCTTCGCCCGGTGCTCGGCGCGTTGTTCGGCATCGACGCGTTCCGCGAGGTCCCGATCGAGACCAGCAGAGGCGAGGTCGTCGGCGCCATAGGGTTGGGCTGATGAAGGTCTTCGTGGTAAGCGATATGGAGGGCGTCGCCGGCATCGTCAAGTGGCAGCAGGTGACCGGCGGCCACGCGATGTACGAGGAAGGGCGCCGGCTCTACACGGGCGAGATCAACGCAGCCGTCCGGGGAGCGAAGGCGGCAGGCGCGACGGAGATCGTCGTCATGGACTGCCACGGTGCCGGCGAGGGGTGGACATTCAACTCACTGATCCCCGAAGAGCTCGATCCCGACTGCGAGTACGTCGTGCAGAACGAGTGGACCGAGTACACCGAGTTTCTCGAAGGCGGTGTCGATGCGGCTTTGTTCGTCGGCATGCACGCGATGGCCGGCACGCGCGACGGTGTGCTCGCGCACACGGTCAGCGGCTCGTCGTGGTGGCGCCTTCGCTTCAACGGGACGGAGGTCGGTGAGACCGGCATCAACGCCGCGCTCTGCGGAACCTGGAACTGCCCGGTCGTTCTTGTCACCGGCGACGAAGCAGCCTGCCGCGAAGGACGGAAGCTGCTCGGCGACGGCGTGACGACGGCGGCGGTGAAGAAGGGCCTCGGCCGCTTCAGCGCGCGCCAGTTCCCCGCCACGCGCGCTCGCGCGTTGATCGAGGACGCGGCCCGGCGAGCCATCGAGAATCGGGCTGCCGTTTCTGCCTACGACCCCGGAGCGCCGTGCGAGATCCTCGTCGACTTCAACACCTCGGATCACGTGGAGAAATACCGCTTCCGTGCGGGAGTGGAGATCACCGGATCGCGACAGATCTCGTCGCACGCCGACGACTGGTGGACGGCCTGGCGCCAGGTCTTCTTATAAATCCGGTTCGAAACTAAAGTTCTCACAGGGGCCTGCCGACAACCTCTGTGTGCCGCCGTCCCCTCGCCTTGTCGGGCTGTCTCGTCGCGTGTTGCCCGTGTTCGCCGTCGCGGCGGCGGCTTTCGGCGTGCTCGCGGGCCTGCCATCGGGCGCTGTCCTGAGCGCGAGCGCGCACGGCGCCACGCCGCGCGCGATGCCGGTGCAGCTGTTGGCGCATGACGTCTCGCGTGCGATTCGGCAGAAGCCTCACGCCCATCCGCACGTCACCCGGCGCCGAATGCAGGTCACCGCACTATTCACGTCGCCGCTGACACGCCTTCTCCCGGGCCGCATCCAGGGCTTTTCCTCGACCTTTCGCTCACTCGCTCCGGTCACGATCGGGACGTTCGACGGCACGGCGGGCCCCGGCGGTTACAGCCCGAGTGATCCGAACGGCGACATCGGAATGACGCAGTACGTGCAAGCGGTCAATCTGAGGCTTTCCGTCTTCAGTCGGGCAGCGCCTCACACGACCCTGGCATTGGTGACGAACGGTCAGTTCTGGAACGGACTGGGTGGGCCTGACGCGGGTGGCCTGTGTGCGACCAACCCTTCCGGTGACCCCTCCGTGCAGTACGACCGGCTCGCCGACCGTTGGGTGTACTCCGAGTTCGCATTCGCGAGCGACGGGAGCAGCAACCCCGTTGCGCCGTTCGTCATGTGCGTCGCAGTCTCGTCGACCGCCGACGCAACGGGCACGTGGTCCCGCTACGCATTCCAGGTGTCCTCGACGAAGTTCCCGGACTACCCGAAGCTTGCCGTGTGGCCCGACGGCTACTACCTGTCCTTCAACCAGTTCAATCTGGCAGGGACCTCCTTCGTGGGCGCCGGCGCGCTTGCCCTCGAACGCACCAAGATGCTCAGTGGCCTCGCGGCGCAGGGTCGTTACTTCGACCTGGCGTCTGTGAACCCGGGCCTCGGCGGAATGTTGCCCGCGACCATGGAGGCGACGAACCTGCCGCCGGTGGGCGCGGCCGACGAGCTGTACCTGCAATCGCTCGACGACGCGACCAACGCGAACGACCGGCTTCAGGTGTGGGCCTTCCATGTGGATTGGAGCGCACCGGTCACGGGCTCGAGCTTCCAGCCGCTCGCAGACCTTCCCGTCAACACGTTCTCGTCGGCGTTCAGCTGCCTCGACTCCTCGTCGGCGTTGACGCACGACTGTATGCCCCAGCCCGGCACGACCCGGAAACTCGACGAGGTCTCGGCGGTGACGCAGAGCGGCCTGACGACCCAGCCCCAGCTGATGTACCACCTTGACTACGTGCGCGACGCCGGCGGAACCCAGCACCTGGTGGCCACCCAGACCGTCAACCTCGGCAGCAACCACGCGGCCGTGCGCTGGTACGAGCTCCGCAACGCCGCGGGGACCTGGTCGGTCGGCGCACAGGGAGACCTTGCGCCGGACGGCGACAACCGCTTCATGTCGAGCGGTGGCATCGACAACTCCGGCGAGCTCGCGCTCGCATACAGCGTCACGAGCGGCACGACGTTTCCTTCGCTCAGATACGCCGGTCGCCTTCCGGCCGACGGGCCTGGCGTCATGTCGATCGGAGAGACGTCGCTCCTGACGGGCACTCTTTCGCAAACCGACAGCAACCGCTGGGGCGACTTCAGCTCGTTGTCGCTCGACCCCATCGACCTTTGCACCTTCTGGTACACGGGCCAGTACGTCGGCGCCAATACCGGCGGGAACTGGCGCACCCGCATCGGGGAATTCGATTTCTCGACGTGCGTGCCGCAGAGCCCGACCCGTCCCGTCATGACGGCCGATCCGTCGTGGACCACTCCGATCGTCCGCGAAGGGCAAACGATCACCCGTGGCACGGGAACCTTCACCGGCGCGGTTTCGTCGACGTATCAATGGCGTCGGTGCGACCGGTATGGCCTGTCCTGCGTCGACATTTCCGGTGAAACGGGAGCGACTCATGTCTTCACAGCTGCGGATGCAGCAGGAGACCGCACGGTTCGCTTGCAGGCAACCGTGACGAACGCGACGGGCACCGTCGTGGCGGCGTCGACGGCGACCCCGGTCGTGCAGTCGCTCGTACCGGACAACACCACACGTCCCGCGATCTCCGGAACGGCGCAGGCGGGGCAGACGCTCACGACCACCAACGGCACCTGGGTGAGCTCTTCGCCGGTGACGTACACCTACAGGTGGCGGCGCTGTTCTCCGGCATGCGCCTTCATCAGCGGCGCCAACGCCTCGTCGTACTTGGTCGCCTCGTCGGACGTCGGCAGCACGATCGACGTCGTGATCAGCGGTACGAACACCGGTGGTGGCACCGACGCGAATGCGACGGCGACGGCGACGGTCATCGCGGCGCCTGTGGCACCCGCGAGCGGCGGCGGTTCCAGCGGCGGTTCCAGCGGCGGCGGTTCCAGCGGCGGCGGCCCGGGGTCCCCCGACCTCTCGGTGACCGGGTACGCGAGCAACGGCACGCCTGTCCCCGGAGACACCGTGACCTTCTTCCTGACCGTGACCGACAAGAACAGCCAGCCCGCCCAGCAGCTGTACGTGACCGTGGGTCTCGGGGCCGGCTTGCAGTACGTCAGCTCGACAAGCGACCGCGGCAGCGGCTGCAGCGTGAGCTCGGGTCAGCTCAAGTGCTTCCTCGACTATCTGTCGAGCGACGTCACGACCGCGCACTTGCAGGTCGTGACGAAAGTCGTTGCCTCAACCCTGCAGACGTTCTCCGGGACGGCCTCCGCGGCCCAGGGCGAGTTCAACGCAGCGGACAACACGCTCTCGATCTCGTTGAACACCACTCCGGCACCGGCTACGACGACTACCGCCGGCTCTACGACGAGCGGCATCCCGGTCGGTCTGAACGGCGACGGCACACCGACGAAGAAGCAAGACAAGAAGCGCCCGACCTCCCACGCGCTAAGTAGCTCGGGCAAGCGCGGCCGCTTGGCCCAGCTCCGCTTCAGGGTCTACGACGAGCACGGCGTTGCGAAGGTGCTCACCAAGGTCAAGTGGAACGGCACCGTCGTCGGGGCGCCGAGCACCGGCTTCGGCCCGGTCGCCTACGGCAGCACCTACTTCCTCGCCTGGCATGTTCCCGCCAAGGCCGCGAAGGGCAACTACAGCTTCTGTGTCGTGGCTTACGACCGTGCCGGAAACAAGAGCGCACAGTCGTGCGCGCCGCTTGCGCTCAAGTAGCGCAGCCGCACTGATCACGCTGGCCCTCGCCGGATCGGCGGGTACGGCCAAGCTTCCGCCGCTGCCCGCGACGTGGCCGCACACGCTGCAGCTCGGTGTCACAGACGACCCGGGCGGCGCGGGCGCACTCCGCAAGGTCGCGCCGTTCGGCTTCCGCTACCAGTACCTCGCCGGCGGCGTGAACACGGGGCAGGGCTGGGCGACCTGGAACCCGGGCGGCTCGTTCGCTTCGATGTACGTGGGCGATTCGTGGGCGCACGGCCAGCTGCCGGTGTTGACCTATTACATGCTGCTGCAGTCGAAGCCCGGAGGCGGCGACGAAGCCCACGCCGACCTCGCCAATCTGCGCAACCCGGCGACGATGTCCGCGTACTGGAAGGACGTCAGTCTCCTGTTCGCGCGCGTCAAGGGGACAAAGCCCGTCGTCGTGCACGTCGAGCCCGACCTCTGGGGCTATCTCGAGCAGGCCGGCGACACGAAGCTCGCATCCTCGTTTGCCAAAGAGTGGGTGAAGTTGCGCGACCAACTCGCGCCCAACGTGATCCTTGCCTACCACATGAGCGGCTGGGGCACGAAGCACGACATCGTCTACGAAGATCCGTCGAACGCGACGGTGCGCGCCTACGCGACACAAAGCGCGACGTTCTATCGTTCGTTGAACGCCAAGTTCGACATCTCGTTCGAGGACTTCTCGGATCGCGACGCCGGCTTCTACGTGAAGATCAACGGCAACGCGAATACGTGGATGAAGCCAGCCGACTTTCATCGGCATCTTCTGTACGCGCAGACCTTCGTGCAGCTCGCACGGGTACGGATGGTGGCCTGGCAGATCCCCCTCGGGAACACCGTGATGCGCGCGATGGACAACACCTGGGATCACTTCCAGGACAACCGAGTGGAGTGGCTGCTCGGTCCGGGCGGACGCGCGCACCTTCGTGCCTACGCAGCAGCAGGCTTTGCCGGCTTCATGTTCGGCCGCGGAGCCGACGGCGCGACCTGCGCCTGCGACGCAGCGAAGGACGGTGTCACCGACCCTGCGCCGATCACCGGGAACACACGCCCATCGCTCTCGGCCGACGACGACGGCGGGTACTTCAAGGCACAGGCCCGCGCGTACTACCGGAGCGGTGCGATTACGCTGCCCCGATGATCGTCGTCGCTTGCCTCGGAGACTCGATCACCGAGGGCTCACCACACTGGGACTCGCGCACGCGCGTCGGCGATCCCGAAGGTCAGTGGGAGCATTGGGCGGGGCTCTCGCATCCCGAGCTCGAGTTGCGCAACTTCGGCATCTGGGGCGAACGGACCGACGAGATCGCAACCCGGTTCGACGAGGCCGTCGCGGGCGCCGACGTGCTGATCCTCCAGGGTGGGATCAACGACATCGCGCAGGGCCGTTCGATCGATGATGCCGCACGCAATCTTGCCGCGCTGGTCGAGCGCGGGCTCTCGCTCGAACTGCCCGTCGCAGTCTGCGACGTCTTGCCCTGGAACAACGGCTGGCCCGGCAAAGAGATTCCGATCCGCGAGCTGAACGCCCGCATCCGCGAGCTCGATGTGACGTTACTGCCGTTCCACGACACGCTCGAGGATCCGGATCTCCCCGGCCGGATGAAAGACGAGTGGACGCACGATGACGGCGACCATCCGTCGATCGCCGGGTATCGCCGCCTCGGGGAGCTCGCCTTTCGCTTGCCTTAGGGCAGC